>NZ_FAOO01000020.1 GCF_900070205.1 Candidatus Thermokryptus mobilis
AATTACCTGAACCATCATTCATTAAAATTGAGACGTTGTGTGAACTCCAATTTGCCACAGCTATATCAACATCACCATCCCCATCTATATCTCCAAATGATAGACCATAAGGACTACTTCCAACACCGATTCTTGTTTTTTCAACGAAATTTCCACTCCCACCCTTAACCTCAACAGTAAAAGACCAAATATATGTTTGCGTCAAAGAATCGTCAGAAGTTGATTTTACCCCCTTTTTAATTTCAACAGTGATCAGCTCATTATACTTAAAATCGCTTCTCGGGTCAAGTATGAGGGTTTTTGTGCTCGCATCATAACTGAATGTGAAACTATAAAGTCCAGAAAAAGAACCAATTACAAGTATATTCCCAGCTAAAGTTGATATTTCAACATCCTTGTCAAATGTTATCCTTATGTTTGCATCCCTCGGAACATTTATCGCATTCGGTCGTGGATCACGATCAACGATTGAAAGCTGTGAAAACGAATAATTTAAAGCGACAAATAGAGTTAGGATAGTAAAAAACCTTTTCATAAGCCAGTTTAGATTGATTTTTTATTGTTTGTTTTAATTCATCTTTCCTCTCCATATCCCCTCTCACATCATTTTACAACCACCACCTTGCTGACAAGATTTTTAATCTGGACATCGTTATTGTTCGCATCCCTTAGTTTTGATTCGTTCCCAAATTTAATCTCGTAATTTCCACCGTAGCCGGGGTTTGCTCTAAAACGAATTTTCCCAATCGCTCCTGTTCCATTCACATTTTCTGGATTTCCACCCGCAACTGCTATGTTTATCTCAACCTTGCCGGGTGTATTCGCATTGATGAAATCAATCAAAGTCCCGCCATTTTTTAACATTATGCTTCTTGCGTCTTTGTAGATTTCAACACTTTCAAGCGTAAAAACACTTTGCTGATACTCAATTACAATTTTCGCCCCGGCAAAATTTATCGCCTCCTCAACATAAATTTCAGAATCAAAAGAATAGCCCTGATCAATCTCCGATTTTCTCGGAAAGAACATGATTGCTGGACCTTTAACAGCATCAACTATAAAATTAATTTCTAAAGCTTGACCTTCAATGTTGTTGACATACTTCGCTTTGATATAAAATGTATGCTTCCCCTCATCAAGATATGTAAATGTGACCTCTTTTTGATTAGACCACGGCGACCAATTCTCATTATCAAGTTTATAGCTAAAAAGCATAAGCGTGTCAGCTTGATTCCCACGCCATTTAAATGTCACGGTGTGGTTTGGCAGAACATCCCCTTCTTTAGGTCCTGAAATGATTTCAACTCTCGGTGGCTGAAAATTTGGATTTTGTGGGTCTATCGGATTCCCCCTCTCGGGCGGAGGGGGCTGGGTTGTAAGATTACAACCAAAAAATATAAAGACAAATAAGAGGGAAATTTTAGAAATTGAACTCCACATGAATTTCTCTCCCATTTGTTCCAAGTTTTAATCTTGAAACGCTGTAAATATCCTCTGGTGAAAAAATTATTGAGTCAATTAAATTAAAAAGCCATACACCAGCGGTCACCCCCGCCGAAATCAAGAAATAATTCCTGAAGTTTTTCATATCGTTGTAGTTTTTCAACATCAAGCGATAGTAATTTTCAATGTCTTCAGGTTTGGTCGCAGAGTGATATTTGTCTCGGTAATCACTATATGCATTGTTGAACTGATTGTATTTAATGAATGTAAAAACAGACGAGGAAACAGAGACAACTGATAAACCTAAAAGTGGATATCCAATGGCTTGACGACCCATATAAATTTGTCCCGTCCCAGGTAAAAACAACGACATAAGAACCGACCTTGGCTTTGATTTTTTGTTAAGTTCAACAGGCAAATTAATCTGCGGTTGTCTAATAGTGACCCTCTGCCTGAAATCATAATACCCCACCTTTGAGATTGCGATTTCATACTCACCATATTCAAGCTCAAGCTTCCTAAGGGGTAACTTATCAAACTGCTTTGTAAAGTTTTCCCCCTTTATCAAAACATTTACATTTCCCACGATTCCAGTTATGTTGAAATCACATTTCATCTTTTCAAGGTTTATATTCACCTCTGATTTGTCCGTCTGGGAGAGGTCTATCTCTTGAACAAAATCTTTATAATCCGATAAGACAAGTTTAACTGTGTGCTTTGTTTTTCTCAACTTCGGCAAAACAATAGGCGTTTTCCCCACAAATTCATCATTGATATAAACACTTGCCCCGGTTGGCTTGCTCTTTATTTCAAGCCTTGATGCCTTCTCAAGCGTTGCTTTGATCTCATAATAATTGTCGCTCACATCAATTACCTGTTCAAAGTCAAGATACCCATCTTTTCTAATTTGAACTTTAACAGGTCCGAACTCGTAAATATCAATTTGCGATGGTGCTTTCCCAACCAGCTTATTGTTGACAAATATGTCCGCTCCTTCTGGAGAAACGCTCACATCAATCACAGAAACGCGTGGACGCGGAATGAAATAAAACTCACCACCACGATCGCCAACTAATATACCATACTGTGGCGTCTGCTGACCCTTTGATTCAGCTGTAACGCGTGGCAATATGTAACTTGCGATCTCACTTGCAGTTACAACACCATTTTTATCAAGGTCAGCCATCATCGTCTTCAAACCGTTGATAAAATGAAATGTGAAAACACTATGCCCAGATGGACCAGTGTCAAATACGGGTTGGTCTCTTCCACCAGCAGTTATCGCTTGCCTAGTCCTACGCGTTGATATAACCTCAAGGAAATTCTGAATCTCAGCTGATACTGGCTGAGAGCGCGTAAAAATTAAACCACCATAGCAAGCATCCATGACAAAATATAGATGCTTAGCCGGAATCGCCTCCGAAAATTCGTTAAGTTGGTCTGTGGAAATAGCCGTCAAGACCGGTTTAGATGGGTCCGCATCAACTGGAAGTATATAACCCCTCTCTTTCCCTTCGGGTAAAGGCATAGTTATGCCGTGCCCAGCATAGAAGATGAAAACCCTATCGTTTTCGCTTGTATTTTTAATCAGGTCATCAAACGCCCGTAAAATGTTATCCTTGGTCGCCATCTCATCATACAACTCAATTACATTTTTCGCCCCAAAACCAAACTCATTTACAATTAAATCACGAACCGCTTTGGCATCATTGACAGCATAGCGAAGTGGATTGGCATTCTGATACTTATCAATCCCGATTATCAAAGCCCAATTCCTGGAAAAGTAAGAAGTTAAAGCTGCCTTCTTTTCCTCCAGCTTTAGACCAATACCACGCTTCTCAACCTCCTGAGAAAATAAACCCCCAAAAGAAAAAAGAATTGCCAAGATAAGTATTAACTTCTTCATGGCAAACCTCCATATAAATTTTTTACTTATATCCCCGAAAAAATCTATATTGATTAAACCCTAAAAAACCCCGCTTTGTCCCAACCGTTCCAGAAGTAAAGAACGAAACTCCGAATAAAATATAAAAATTTCAACCGATAAAGTCAATAGGTTTAGATGTTTTCAATTGCCCTCCACTTAAAACTCGCATCGGTTCAACAATTTTAAAAAATTTTCAATCTCTTTATCCCAGAAAAGCCAGTTGTGTCCGCCTGGCAACTCGTGATATTCATATCGTATTTTTTTAGATTGAAGCAGTTTTACAAATTCACGATTAGAATGAAGCAAACCCTCAATTTCATCCTCAAACCCACAAGAGATGTAAAAATATGGAGCTGTCTTATCGGCTAAACTATCAACAAGCGAAAAGATATCATTTTTAATCCAGTGTTCGTTTCTTTTCTCACCGAACACTTCAATTAAACTTTGTGCCACGGCGTATTTATTTTTATCCATGAGCTCAAACAAATTAAAGGCACCACTGAACGACCCAACCAATTGGAAATAACTCGGATACTTTAGCCCAAACTTTACAGCACCATATCCACCCATTGATAAACCCGCAATTGCCCTTCCATGCCGAGTTGAAATAACTCTATATTTTTCCTCAACATATGGAATTAACTCTTTGATGATGTAATCCTCATAGTTTCTATCCTTGTGAAGGAGCGAATTAGTATACCAGCTATTATCTGCTTCAGGCGTCACTACGATAAGTTTATATTCGTTTATATATCTGATCAATCCGGTTTTATTTACCCAGTCGCGATGACTCCCCGCATATCCGTGAAGAAGGTAAAGGACGGGATATCTTTCCTCACTTTGCTCATAATCCTTTGGCAATATGATATTAAATTTCTTGTAGGAATTAGTTGCATTTGAGCGGAGGCTATCAAGCAGGACTTTGACTTTCCCTTGGGTTAGCGCTAAATTAGTTAAAATTAAAAACGCAAGAAGTAGATTCTTTAACATTTCTTAACGATGTTTTTGTTTTTATGGTGTTTCACTTTAAAGATAAAAAAATTTGATGCGGGATGGAAGCGATTTTTGAATTTTTTGCTTTGATTTTTTATAATAAAAACGAAATGCGCCTGTAGCTCAACTGGACAGAGCGTGGGCCTCCGGAGCCCGAGGTTGCGGGTTCAAGTCCCGCCAGGCGCGCAACCCCCCTACCCTATTTTATACACCTTGAAACAAGTTTATCTTTTTGTTAAATTTCCCTCGTGAATTGAGAATCTTTTAAAAACAAAATTTATCTGTAAAGCATGAAACTATCCGTTAATGTTGATCATGTAGCAACCCTTCGTGAAGCACGAGGAGGGCTTGAACCCGACCCAGTGACAGCAGCACATATAGCCGAAATCGCTGGTGCAGATGGCATCGTTTGTCACCTTCGTGAAGATAGAAGACATATAAAAGATAGAGACCTTAAACTTCTGCGAGAGACGATCAAAACAAAACTTGACCTTGAAATGGCAGCAACCGAAGAAATGATAAAAATAGCAATCCAGACACACCCCGAACTTGTAACACTTGTTCCGGAAAGACGACTTGAAAGAACAACCGAGAGAGGGTTAAATGTAGTTGAGCAGGTATCATTTCTAAGTGATGTCGTCTCAGAATTCCATAAGCACAACATAAAGGTAAGTTTGTTTGTTGATCCAATCCCGGATCAGGTTGAAGCTTCAGCTAAAACTGGGGCTGACTTTATTGAGATACATACGGGTGAATACGCCAACGCAAAGGATGAAAAGACACAGCTTGAAGAACTTAACAAAATAAAGGAAATGGCAAAGCTCGCGCATCAACTTGGTCTTCGCGTCAACGCGGGTCACGGCTTAAATTATTTGAATGTAATCCCAATTACAAAAATACCAGAAATTGAAGAACTCAGCATCGGACACGCCATCGTAGCAAGAGCGATTTTTGTCGGCTTTGAAAGAGCAGTAAGAGAAATGGTGAAAATAGTTAAAGGTATTTGACGATGAAAACAAAAAAATTTGGAACCTCAACACTTGCAATTCACGGTGATTTAAAAGATAAACAATTTCGCTCGGTTGTTTACCCTATTTATCAAACTTCAACGTTTGCTGTGGAAAAATCAGACGATTATCAAAAATTCATTGACGAAGTTGAGGACTTTTATATTTACTCAAGATATGGAAATCCAACAGTAAAAGAGGTTGAAAAACGACTTGCGCTGATTGAAAACGCAGAGGACTCAATTTTATTTTCCTCGGGGATGTCAGCTATCACAACTACGATTTTAAGCTATGTGCAATCCGGGGATGAAATAATTTCGCTAAGTTCTATCTATGGTGTCACTTACAGATTCTTTAGGGATTATCTTCCAAATTTTGGGGTAAAGGTGAAATTTGTTGAACTTGAAAACATTGATGAAATTGAGAAGTTAATCACCGCGAGGACAAAGTTAATTTATTTTGAGACACCTGTAAATCCAACCACACGAATCATTGATATTGAGAAAGTAGTTAAGTTAGCAAAACGAGAAAATTTAACTACGATAATTGACAATACTTTTGCAACGCCGATCAATCAAAATCCGCTTGATCTTGGTGTTGACATAGTTCTACATAGCGCTACAAAATATCTTTCTGGGCACAGCGATTTGATACTTGGTTGTGTGATGTCATCAAGAGAGAGGATTGAAAGGATAAGAAAATTCAAAAATGTCTTCGGTGGGAATCCAGACCCTCATCAAGCATTTCTTCTTGGTAGGAGCTTAAAAACGCTTGAATTGAGGGTAAAAAGACAAAATGAGAACGCTTTACAATTGGCGGAGTTTCTCTCTTCCCATAGAAAAGTTCGTAAAGTTTTTTATCCTGGTTTAAGCACGCACCCTGAGCATGAACTCGCAAAAAGGCAGATGCGCGGGTTTGGTGGAATGCTTTCTTTTGAAATTGATGGAGATATTGAAAGAGCGAAGAAATTTTGCGACTCTCTTAAAGTGGCTTTGAACGCTACAAGCTTGGGTAGCGTTGAAACACTTGTCAGCATCCCCGTCCTGACATCTCATGTCAAGATGAGCAGGGATGAACTTGAAAAAGTTGGGATAAGCGAGTCAATGGTTCGCGTTTCAGTTGGAATTGAAAACATTGAAGATATATTGTGGGACTTTGAGCAGGCGCTTGATTCAATTTAAAAAAGGGTGTGCAAAAAGCACACCCAAATTTTACTTTAACTCCTCTAGAACCTTCGCAATTTTATTCACATCTGGCACATTCGGTATCCCGTGCTCTTCAACATAACGAACTATCCCCTCCTTATCAACGATAATCGTCACCCTGTTGTGAATTCCTTTGTCTTCAAGATAGACGCCATATTTTTTCCCAACCTCTCCTTTCGGATGGAAGTCGGCAAGCAACGGATAAGATATATTCATCTTCTCAGCAAACGCTTTATGCGTCCAAGTGCTATCAACACTTATCCCGAATATCTGAGCGTTAAGCCCTTCAAAGGTCTTAAGCGCATCAACAAAGCAAGCGTGTTCATTTGTGCAAACAGGGCTGAAATCAAGCGGATAAAAAACGAGAACAACATTTTTCCCTTTATAATCGCTCAATTTATACTCTTTATCATCATGACCCTTTAAGACGAAATCCGGTGCTTTATCGCCAACTTTAACCATTGTTTTATTCTCCTTTTTTGTTTTTAAATCAGTTCAGTTCAAATATAGCAACTGAGCATGAAATTTCAAAACTTAACAAATAAAAACCTCATGCCCCGACTTGACAAAACCAGCTTTTAAAATTTTTTTAGCTTCAAAACACCAAAACCCCCTGCGATTGAAGAGCATCTCAACCTCAAATTTTACATCTCCAATTTCAATGATGAATTTATTCGGCAGTTTAAAATAATTTTCAATCTTTACCCATATTGAGAACCTTTCATCTCCAAATGTCACGCTTTCTTCATCTTCACACATATAGATTTTGATTTTTTCCGCTGGGACTGAATCAACAAAAAATTTTTCGCGCTCGGTATTTATCAAAATCCTTTCTCGTGTAGTTATCTGACCGTTCTTGAGCGTTACTCTGCTAAATAAAACCCTGCCTACCTTTCTTCGCATGCTTGGGCTCAATTTTTTATCCTCTTGAATTTAAAAACTTGACTTTTAAATTAAAAAATTTTAAATTAGGACAAGTTTTAACCTAATTAAAAAAGCACCTCCCTTAAAAGGTAAGTTACCCCTCAAAGAGCACCTCTCAAATTGTTAAAAACAAAAACGGAGGTGCTACAATGCCTGCCATACAGGTTCTTGCCATAACTCTTTTCATTGTTCTATCCCTTATAATTTTTGTTGTTTATGCCATCTTTTTAAGTTCAACGCGTAAACCAGCTGAGGGAGCTGATTACTATAAGCAGGTTGCAAAACTTCGTTTGCCTTTTTTCATCTTGCTTTTGCTTCTTTTGCTTACGGGGCTTGTTCTTACCATTCCAAAGTTACCATATCCTCCAAAGGGTAAATTTCCTGATGTGGTTGTTTTCGCTGTCGGGAAACAATTTGCCTTCGCCTTGGATACCCAACCGATTGAAACCGAGGAGAGATGGAAGGAAAGAAGTGAGGCTGAGCCCGTTCAAGTTCCAGTTGGGAAATGGGTTGAGTTTCGCGTGACAAGTTTGGATGTAAATCATGGGTTCAGCCTATATGATGAGAACGGAAAACTTCTCGGTCAAACACAAGCAATGCCAGGGTATGTGAACCGACTTTTTGTTAAGTTTGATAAGCCAGGTATTTACACCGCATTTTGTATGGAGCTTTGTGGGAACTCCCACCATGCGATGAAAGGTGTGGTTGAAGTTGTTGAAGAAACATTAAGTCAAAAATAAAAGGAGGTTTAAAAAATGGCGGAAATAGCAATACAAGCGGAAGCCATTGAGGCACAGGCAAGATTTAAAAAGTTAACACTTGTCTGGACAGGTCTTACTTTCATTCTATTTCCAATACTCGGTTTACTTGGCTTTCTGATGCGTCTTGTTCAGGGCAATATATTCCCAACATTTCCACCAGAATGGTTTTATGCAATTTTAACACTTCATGGCGTTGGAATGGTTGGTTTGTGGTTTATTGAAGGGATGTCAGCTGTGATCTATATTATTTCAAAGTATGTCAGACCAAGCATCGCGGTTTCTTGGTTTTCGCTCGTCCTTACACTTGTTGGCGTTGCCTTAATTATAATTTCAACGGTGGTTGGAAGATTTGGAGCTGGTTGGTATTTCCTCTACCCCTTGCCTTATAAGTCCGCTGAGGTGTGGGCGAACTGGTCAGCTGATGTTTATTTAATTGGACTTGGAGTCTTAGGGATAGGATGGACCATATGGGTTATAGATGTTTTACGTGCGATAGCGCAGAAATATCCACTAAATCAAGCTCTTGCTTGGCATTACCTTGCTGGAAAAACCGAGCCGGAACTACCACCAGTAATTTTAATAGTCACGGTTTCCTGTATTGCTGCTGTGACGGGTTTTTTAGCAGCTGTTGCTCTGCTACTGCTCTTCTTGTTTGATAGAGTTTCGGGTACGCCAGCTGACCCATTGCTTATGAAAAACCTCGTCTTTTATTTCGGTCATGTCCTCGTAAATATAACGATGTATCTTGGGGTTGCTATTCTTTATGACACCTTACCACAATACGCTCAAAGACCTTGGAAAACAAACAAACTTGTTGCATTTGCTTGGAACACCGTTTTGTTCCTTGTGCTTTTTGCTTACTTCCATCACCTTTATATGGATTTTGTTCAACCGAGAGCATTTCAAGTCATGGGACAACTTGCTTCATATTTTATTTCTGTCCCAGCAGCTGTTGTGACAATTTTCAGTGCTCTTGCGATGATTTACAAAACCAAAGTTAATTGGACGCTCGGTTCATCGCTTATATTTCTTGGGACAATGGGCTGGGCTGTTGGAGGAGTCGCAGCTGTGATTGACTCAACGATAGCTGTAAATTTCAGATTCCACAATACGCTCTGGGTCCCAGCGCACTTCCATACCTATTTCCTAATGGGAGTTGTTTTAATGATACTTGGCTTTATATATCACTTCTCACAGATAAACTCTCAGATTCAAGATAATCCAAAACTTTCAAGATTAACCATATGGCTTTTACTAATTGGTGGATATGGATTTTTAAGCATGTTTTATGCAGGCGGTGCTTTTTCTGTCCCGAGAAGATATGCCCTCTACCCTGGGACATTTTCAATTGGTGCAAGTTTATCTCAAATTAGCATCATATTTGTTAGCATTTTAACCGTAGGTTTACTTCTCTACCTAATTCAAACGATAAAAAGATGGGCAAGATCGTTTTAATGATATTCGCGCTGGGGCAACTTGCCCTGGCGCAAAATTTAAAATTGTCACAGGATACCCTTTTCCCTTCAGAGGCAAGATACATTTATAAAGATATTTCTGATGTTGAAATTATAACTTCAAAAAATTCCACGCTCAAGTTATCCAACCTATGGCTTGAGAAACCAATCCTTTTGACTTTGATTTTTTCACGATGTGCTGGGATTTGTTCCCCACTCATTAGCTCTTTAAAGGAAGTAATCCAAAGGTTGGGAGAAGATAAAAAATCTAATTTTTACATCGTCGTTTTAAGCTTTGACCCTCGCGATTCGCCAGACGATATGGGGATATTTTCTAATGCATTTGAACTTTCCAATAATAGAAATTGGATTTTTGGTATTTTTGCTGATACATCGCTGATCAAAAAATTCTCAACTGAAATTGGGTTTTGGTACGTTTGGGTTGATTCAACAGGACAATTTGATCATCCCGGAATGGTGGTTGGAATAAGACAAGGGAAAATAGTTAGAATTTTGGTCGGTGGAAATATACAAATTGTTAAGTTAAGGGAAGTTATAAGTGAGCTAAAAGGAGAATTTGTCCCCTTTTATTCAATTGAGAAAAATTTCGCCTTTAGGTGTTTAAACTATGATCCAGAAACAGGCAGGATAAAAATTGGAATTGGAACAGTGATATTGTTTACACCAGCTATTTTAACATTTCTTATAACGGTTTTAATCTTCCGTATCAAAAACAATAAAATAAAAATTAAGGAGGGGTAAAGCAATGAGATTAAATTGCAATTAGCAGCTGCTCTTGCATTTGTTATCTTTCTGAGCGAGATTTCCTATTCAATTCCCCTTTTTGCCCGCAAGTATAACCGCTCTTGCTTTTCATGTCACACATCCCCGCCGATGTTAAATGAATTTGGGAGAAGATTTCAATCAAATGGATATCAGCTCCCTGGAACGGTTGAGTCAACGCCAATTTGGATGTCAAATCAGCTTCCATTTGCGGCGATGCTTCACAGCAGTTTCAGCTGGATGAGGGAAGATGAAGACGGTGAGCATAAAAGTTCAAAATTTACATTTGCAAGAACCGGCGCGGATATATTCACGGCTGGAACGCTTGGAAAACACCTTTCATATTTTGCTGCAGTTGTTGTCGATCCAGCTGAAGGTGGAGGTTACGAAGCAGCAGTTGAAGTTGCTCATGTTATCTACAACAATATTTTACCGATGAGCAATCTCAATCTAAGATTTGGTTCGTTCCGCCTCGATCTTCCCTACCCCGTAAATCTCGCCTTAAGCGAAGCAGGATACCTTGTTTATGAATATGCATCTGAGGTTGAATCTGAGGGGCAAGTTGAGGCGGAGTTTTCACTTGCTGAACCTCAGCTCGGCATCTCTGCATATGGTTTCCTTCCACAAGTTCTTGATGGCTTAAGATATGAAATAGCCCTTGTAAATGGGACAAATGTAAACGAGGATATTGATAATACGCCAGATGTCTATGTCAGGATAAATCAAAGCGTATGGGTTAACAATGCCCCGTTTAGAGTAGGCTTTCTCTTCTACAACGGTAAAATGAAAGGGACAGAACAAGAGGACAAATTCAATAGGTTCGGATTTGATGTAGAAGCGTATGACCTGTGGACTAAAAAAGTCAATGTTTATTTCCAATATCTTACAGCAACAGATAAAATCGGTGAAGAGGAGAAGAAAATGAACGGTGGATTTATCGGCGCAAATATTTTTATTTTGCCCGAAAAGCTTGTTGGGTTTACAAGATATGATTTCATAAAAGTAGGCTCTGAAAACACCGATCAAATTTCAATCGGTTTGCGTTATCATCTTGCGCCAAATATCTTTTTAACAGGTGAGTATATGTGGATGAAAATGAAAACCGAAATGGGAATGAAATCAATGGAAATGAGATCACAAATGGTTATGCTAATGACCCACTTTTTATTTTAAAAACAAAATTATCAAAGGAGGATTTAAAATGAAAGGGAAAATAATTCTTGCTATTTTCACACTTGGCTTGTTCATATATGGTTTCACTGGAAGCGATCAACCGAGCAACCCCTCAAAGGAAGTCCTTGAGCGAGGGAAAAAAGTTTACAATTATGTCTGTGCACCATGCCACGGTAAAGATGGAAAGGGTGATGGAGTTGTTAGTTCAACTGTATTTGTGAAGCCAAGGGATTTCACATCCGGTGTCTTTAAGTTTAGATCTACTGAAACTGGAAACTTGCCCACTGATGCAGACTTATATAAGTCAATCTCACTTGGATTTCACAACACAACAATGCCGTCTTTTTCATCGCTTTCCCCTGAAGATAGGTATGCAGTTGTAGAATACATAAAGAAATTTTCTGAAAGGTTTTCAAATCCAAATGAATATCCTTTGAAAGTTATTGAACCAGTTAATCCTGTTCCCCTTTCGGCACAAAGCATAGCAATGGGCAGGGAGATTTACATTCGTATGAAATGCTGGGAGTGTCACGGTGTAAGTGGTCGCGGTGATGGTCCAGCTGCGAGAGCGGGCTTTAAAGACGAATGGGGAAACAAAATTCCAATCCCAGATCTTACAAATCCAAATGAGGTTAAGCGCGCATCAACCGTTGAAGAGATTTATCTTGTCTTTACAACCGGATTAAATGGTTCGCCAATGCCTTCGTATAAAGAAGTTTTAACAGATGAAGAAAGATGGCATCTTGCAAATTATATTTATGCATTGATTAATGGAATTGCACTCTACGATGGGAAAACGATTGAGGAATTAAAATCCGAGCAGTAATATTTAAAGCGCGGGAGCGTTCACGCGCTCCCCGCTGATTCTTTATATCTGCCGTGCTTTATAATCTTCCCCTCAACTATATAAATAACATCCTCACCGATGTTTGTGGCAAGGTCAGCTATCCTTTCAAGATTTCTTGAGATTCTTTCTATATGAATTGATCTCTCTATCGTGGTTGGATCAGAAGTCATATATGTTATAAGCTCGCGCAAAATTTGATCTCTGTAAGCATCAATCATATCATCACGCTCGCAAACTGATTTTGCAAGTTTAGCATCAGATTTTATAAAAGAATCAATTCCATCCTTCAACATTTGAATTGTTTCCTCAGCCATTCGCGGAAGGTCAATAAGCGGTTTAACTTGGGGTCTTTCAATTAGAAAGAGAGCACTCTCAGAGATGTTCACAGCCATATCACCTATTCTCTCAAGATCATTGTTCATCTTTAATATCATAAGGATAGTTCTCAAGTCCCTTGCTTCAGGTTGAAAGCGAGCTATAAGATTTATACACATTTCATCTATTTCAATTTCCATCTCATTTACTCTTGGCTCATCAATTTGGAGAACTTCAAGCAAAAGTGTTTTATCTTTATTTAAAAGACCTCGGATGCTTTTCTCAATCATGCTTTCAACAAGATTTCCCTCTTCAATGATTTTTTCCTTTAAACGATTTAATTTTTCGTAAAACATAGATTTATTCAGAATTTATTTTATCCAATTTTACCTGCTAAAAACTCTTCCGTCTTTTCATTTGAAGGTCTCGTAAAAACAGTGTCTGTTGGTCCATATTCAATAAGTTCGCCAAGATACATAAAAGCAACATAATCAGAAATCCTTCCTGCCTGACCGACATTATGGGTGACCACAACGATCGTAACTGTGTTTTTAAGCTGTTCAAGCAGTTCCTCTATTTTTGCCGTAGCTACTGGGTCAAGCGCAGATGTTGGTTCATCAAGTAAAAGAACATCTGGTTTCATAGCAAGAGCCCTTGCTATGCACAATCGTTGTTGTTGCCCCCCTGATAAAAAAGTACCTTTCTTTTTTAATCTGTCCTTCACCTCATCCCAGAGCGAGACCTTTTTCAATGTTTCTTCAACTATTTCATCAGATTCACTTTTTTTAAGTTTAATCCCATTTAAAATATACCCGGCAATGACATTCTCATAAATGCTCATCGTTGGAAATGGGTTTGGCTTTTGAAAAACCATGCCTATTTTTCTTCTGACAAGCATCGGATCAACCGAATAAATATCAATCTCTTCTCTCCTTCCATTAAAGTTTTCAATTAAATAAACTTTCCCTTCAACTTTAGCTTTCGGAGACAGTTCGTGCATTCTGTTGAAACATCTTATAAGCGTGGTCTTACCGCATCCCGATGGACCCATTACCGCGGTGATGCTGTTACGAACAATTGACAAGTTTACATTTTTAACAACTATGTGATCGTCGTAAGACGCTGTTAAATTTTCTGCTCTTAAAACTATGTCAATCATCTTCTGCTTGAGATTAATCTTGTTATTACATTTAAAGTTAATACGAAAAGCACCAAAATGCAAGAAGCACCCCAAGCTTTTGTCCACCAGTCCTCGTATGGGCTTATAGCATAGTTAAAGATTAAAAGAGGCATCGCACTTACAGGTTTAAGTATGTTAAAGTTCAAAAATGGATTTCCAAAAGCAGTGAAAAGCAGGGGGGCTGTTTCACCAGCAATTCTAGCTGTCCCCGCTAAAATGCCAGATAAGATGCCACTTAAACCTGCTGGGAGCAAAACCTTTAAAATCGTCTTATAGTATGGAACACCAAGCGCAAGTGATGCTTCCTTTATTTCCCGAGGTATAAGTTTTAAAATTTCCTCTGTTGATTTTATTATTACAGGCAACATCATTATTCCGAGCGCAATTCCCCCTGAAAGAGCTGAAAAATGTCCCATCGGTTTTACCACCCAAAGATATGCTATAATCCCAACAACAATTGATGGAACTCCCTGTAAAATTTCAGTTATCAATCTCGCAAAAAAAGAAACCCTGCTCTCGGACTTTTCGGCAAGATATATCCCAACAGATATACCAAATGGAACTGATAAAGTAAGAGCTATCAATATTAAAATAACTGTGCCAACAAGTGCATTTAAAATTCCACCACCGGGTTCACCAACTGGTTTAGGTAAATGCGTTATAAATTCCCAATTTATCACAGATATCCCATTCTTTACTATGAAATAAATAACAAGTAAAAAAGGCACTGTTGAAGCCAGTGCTACAAGCGTTAAAATGATTGATATAATTTTGCTCTTAAATATTCTGAACCTATAGCTAGACACAGTTTTAATGCTGCAATCTTTTTAAAATTAACCTCCCTACCAAGTTTACTATAGCCGTGATGAGAAAAAGAGTTAATCCAAGATACATTAAACTTGAAAGATAAACTTCACCAGTTGCCTCAGTGAACTCGTTGGCTATTATACTTGCTATAGTGTTTCCGGGGCTGAATATATTTTCGGGTATACTATGAAAATTGCCTATCACCATTGTCACTGCCATTGTCTCCCCAAGGGCGCGACCAAGCGAAAGAATTATCCCCGCAATTATTCCAGATCTCGCATATGGTATCATAACCTTTTTTATCATTTCCCATCGCGTAGCACCTAATGCAAAAGCTGCTTCTTTAAGATCGTTTGGAACGAGACGCATAGCATCTTTCCCTATTGAAGCTGAGTAAGGTAGGATCATAAATGCAAGCACAACTGATGCAGTTAATATGCCAACGCCATAAGGGGTAACTCCGAGCTTAATTTCAATTTCACGCATAACTGGAACAAGGAAAAAAAGACCCCAAAAACCAAGGACAACAGATGGAACACCAGCTATTAATTCAGTTAAATATCTCAGAACTTCGGCAAATAATCCCTTTTTGAAATACTCACCAAGAACAATAATTATCGCAAGAGAAAAGGGAAACGAGAGCAAAAGGGCGATAAAAGAAGTCAAGAGTGTTCCATAAATAAATGGTAAAGCTCCAAACTCTTCACTAACAGGATTCCATTGCGTCCCACTGAAAAAGGAAAAACCAAATTTTTTTAAGGCAAGCAAAGAAGCATTAAATAAACTGATGAAAATCCCAGAACCAAGAATTATCAAAAGAACCGCTGAAATTATAAGGAATAGGTTAAAAATTTTATCTCTACTTAATCCCAACCTCCTGATAAACTGGTTTGCCATTGTAGGTTATGGATTTTATAATTTTTTCAGCTTTTTTCACAACCTCAGTCGGCAATTTCGCATAGTCAAGTGGTTCAGTATAAACCTGACCCTCATGAACAGCCCACCAGAGAAGCCTAATAAGTTGCTTCGCTCTTTCAACCGACCTTCCTTTATAGTTTTGTTCTTTATAGACAAGTATCCAAGTAAAACTGCTTATCGGATATCCATCTTCAGCATCTGTATCAGTGATAGAAACTCTTGTATCATCAGGGATCTTAGTTTTCGCTGATGCTGTGATTGATGAAAGCTCCGGAACTACAAATTTACCGCTCTTATTTTTAACCATAGCAACGGGTAATTTATTCTGCTTCGCATAAATAAGCTCAACATAGCCAATAGCACCTGGAATTTGTTTTACAAGCCCAGTTACACCTTCATTTCCTTTACCTCCCAGTCCAACTGGCCAAGCAACAGAAGTGTTTCGCCCAACCCTTTGAGCCCACTCCTTGCTTACCTTAGATAGATAATCAGTGAAAACAAATGTCGTCCCGCTTCCATCGGAACGATGAACAACCGTTATATTTAAGCTTGGTAACTTTACATCTGGATTCAAATTAGCAATTCTTTCATCATTCCACCTTTTAATCTTACCTAGGAAAATGTCAGCTATAACATCAGGGGTTAATTTTAGTTGTGGGTTTCCCGGAAGATTGTATGTTATCACAACTGCACCAAGACATATCGGTATATGAAGAACTGGAGCATCAAATTCAGATAACTGTTCATCAGAGAGGAACGCATCAGATGCGCCAAAATCAACGGTTTTTTCTTTTAATTGCCTTATCCCTCCTCCAGAACCAATTGATTGATAATTTACTTTTACCCCAGTTTGCTTATAGTAAACATCAAACATTTTAGAGTAAAGAACATAAGGAAATGTTGCTCCAGCACCAAGCAATTCCTTATTTTGAGAAAAAACAGGGTTTAAGAGATATAAAAAAAAGAAAACGCATAAGGGGAAATTTCTTAAAAACCAGTCCACTAATCTTAATCTTTTCATAGATTTGTTGATGCTTTGTTTTGTTCAAACGAATTTAAGTTGTAAATGTTAAATTTTTGTTAAATAATTGTTAAAAATCGGTTTATTCCTTTTTTCTAACTGGCAATATAATTTCAAACCTTGTCCCAACGCCAACCTTACTTTCAACCTTTATCTCACCATTATAGGACAAAACCACATGCTTTACTATTGACAAACCAAGTCCTGTCCCCCCAAGTTGTCTTGACCTTGACTTATCAACCACATAAAAGCGCTCAAAAATTCGCGGTATGTGCTCTTTCGGTATCCCTATACCGGTATCTTCAACAGTAATTTTTATTTTGTCTTTCCCTACCGAATCAATTTTAATTTTTATCCCACCTTTTTCAGTGTATTTAATGGCGTTATCAATCAAATTAGACAACATCTGCTCCAACTTGAATTTATCCCCCCAAAATTCAGGTAATTTATTTGATATATCAACTTTACAGGATAAACCTTTATCTTTCAGTTGTTTATCAAATAATCTTAAGATATCTTCAAGCAAATTTTTAAAGTTAATCCGCTCATCCTCAAATTTTACTCCTGATTCAATTTTGGATAAAATTAAAAGGTCACTTATTATGTGAATGAGTCGCTCCGTGTTCCTTTTCAATGGGGAAATATAATTTAAAATCTCCTTTAATTTCCCTTTTTTACTTTTGTAGTTTTTGATTTCATCTTCAATCGTTTCAATATAACCTTTTATATTTGAAAGAGGTGTTTTCAGTTCGTGTGATATGTTATCAATAAGCTCACGCTTTATGTTGGCAAGCTCTCTCTGGAGGGAAATATCCGAAAGTAGCAATATAATGTCGCCTGAGTTAGTTTTGGAAGCACTAGCATAGTAAATTTTCTCTGAAACTTCAATTTCATTAGTTATTTTATCGCCAACTTTTAAATTATATACCGTCTCTTTTATAAATTCATTTAATTCAAAATCGCGAATAACTTCCCAATAAAGTTTTCCTATAACCTCCTCAGCTGTTTTCCACTTTGAACAAATCTCTTTAAATTTCCGATTAACATTTTTTATCTTGCCATTTTCATCAAATATAACTATTGCATCATTAGACAGGGCAAGGAGAACATCAATGTAAAAATTTAGGTTTTCAACCTCATTTTCCAAATTTTCGTAATATCTGTAAATTGTCCGAAGTCCTTCTTTAATATCATCTAAAGAAGTAAAATCACTTTTCGCTCCAATTTTTTTATTGTAAAACTTTGCAAAATTTGCTTTAATTTCAACTATTGGTTTTAAAAATCTCTTCCATAAGGATATTAGAAAAAAGATAGCAAGAGCTAATCCAATAAACGGTTTAAAAATTAATGCAATGGTAACGAGAACAAAAAGGAAAACCGTTTGCAAAAATTCCCTCATTTTTCATCGGGCATTTCAATTTTATAACCGACACCACGAACACTTTTAATAAATTTACCAGCTTCCCCCAGCTTATCCCTTAATTTCTTTATATGAACATCAATAGTTCTATCAAAGACATCCTTTTCCCCACCCCAAATCGCTGAGATTAATTGTTCCCTTGAAAAAACCCATCCGGGTTTTGATGCAAGTTTTGTCAAAATTTTAAACTCCGTCAAAGTTAGATCAACTTTTTTGTCCTTTACGAAAACTTCCATTTTGTTCTGGTCAATTCGCAAATTACCAATAATGATACTGCTACTCCCACTTTCAGCATGCTCCAAAAGTGATGCTCTTCTCAAAATCGCCTTAATACGAGCGATCAATTCCCTAGGTGAAAATGGCTTTGTTACATAATCATCTGCCCCAAGTTCAAGACCAACAATTTTGTCAGGTTCCTCGGTCTTAGCGGTTAAAATTATAATTGGGATATTTCTCGTTTTTGGGTTATTTCTCAAACTTTTACAAACTTCAAGCCCATCAATATCTGGAAGCATCAGATCAAGAATTACAAAGTCAGGAATATCTGTTCCGAGATACTTTAAAAAGCTTTCAGCATTTGAAAATTTTCTCGCTTTGAAGCCAGCTTTTTGCACATGGAGAGAAATTAGTTCAAGAATATCTTGATCATCCTCAATTATTGCGATTGTTTTACTTTTCATTTTTGCTTTAACTTAAATTTTTTATCATAATTCAAAACATTATACTTTTGCAAAATTTCAATCACCTTTTGGATTGGTATGGCTTCAACTTTTCGTCCCATGTATCCGCTTATAGTTTTTGCTTTAAAAAGGGAGTTATAAATCGCCTCTTCAGTAGCTTCAACAACCGCTTGAAAAAGCGGTGATAAAGCTGAATTAGGTAGGACTTTTATAGTTTGTGGCGTGTAAATGTCATCAGATTGTTTTATTCTGCAATCTTGGTTGACAGAGAAAGCTATCACATAATCACCACTGCCATTTGTTGAAGGTGAGCCAGTTCTTGCTAAGCCAAGCATCGCCCTTTTTGCAAGCCGTTTTAATTGACTTGGCATAAGTGGAGCATCCGTCGCAACAACAATTATGATTGAACCATCTGCCTTTTCAAGTTCATCTTTGAGATAAAATCTTCCAAGCTCAAGCCCAACTGGTGCTCCATTAATAGTTAAAATGCCACCAAAATTTGTTTGAACCAAGACACCAACAGTCCAACCACCAAGATTTTTAGGTAAAACTCTTGAAGCTGTCCCTATACCACCCTTCCACCCAAAAGCAATAGTTCCAGTTCCAGCTCCAACCGAACCTTCTTCAACCTCGCCTGTTCTTGCAGTGCTGATTGCTTCAAAAACATCTTGATATGTTATAACTCTTTCCTGTATTTTGTTCAAATAACCATCGTTTGTCTCGCCAACTACTGGATTTATTGAACGAATATCTTTTCCAGATCTTTCAAGCGTATATTGAATTAATGCGTCTGCAACGATTGGTACAGCAAGAGTATTCGTAAGAGCGATCGGTGTTTCAAGCTCGCCGAGTTCCTCAATTTGTGTTGAGCCGAAAAATTTACCAAAGGCGTTGCCCGCGTAAAAAGCGCATGGAACTTTCTCTCTGAAAATGTCTCCATCATGCGGAATTATAACCGTCACACCTGTCCTTATGCTATCTCCAAGAATAATTGTTTTATGACCAACTTTTATACCTTTGACATCAGTTATTGCGTTAAATTTCCCAGGTGGTAAGACACCAACTACTAATCCAAGTTCCCTTGCTCTGTATCTTTTTTCGTCTTTAACTTCCATTTGACATAATAAAATTTGTTGAAAAATTATCAAAAACATCAAAAACCACATAATTACTCTCCCCATTTCTTGTAAAGATTATGTTCAACTTTAAAAAGCGACAAAATCTTTCCTGCGATGAAATCCGCCAAATCATCAAAATTTTTAGGTTTGTGATAAAAAGCTGGGGATGCAGGTAAAATCTTTGCCCCCGCTTGTACAAGCATCAACATATTTTGAATGTGAATTAAATTTAACGGCGTCTCCCTGAAAACAAGTACAAGAAGACGATTCTCCTTCAAACAAACATCCGCTGAACGCTCAATTAAATTTGAAGATGTTCCACTTGCAATTCCGGAAAGCGTTTTAACTGAACAAGGCACAACAACCATACCGTCAGATTCAAATGAACCACTTGAAATTCTCGCTGTCATATCCTTGTGACTATACTTTACTATAGAACCTCTCAAAACTTCCTTACCATAAATTGATTCAAAAACTGACATCGGATCATTTAGCTTCAAATCAACGCCACATTCATCCTTTAAAACAAAATTACCATAATCAGAGACAATAAGGTGCACTTCAAATCCATAAATTAAAAAAGCCCTTATGGTTCTCAATGCGTAAATCCCTCCACTTGCCCCAGTCACACCTATTATAACTCTTCTATTGTTTTCCATTTAAAACTATCCTTAACTTTTTTATTTAAGAACCGTTCAACTATGAACAACAACATTATAAACCAAAATATATTTGGATATAAATTGCCCCTGAAAAAACTGTAAAACCACTTTTCAAGCATAATAGCTAAAATCGTAAAAGGTAAAGTTAAAAGATTGGCGTAAATTTTCTCGCTTGACGAAATCTTATCAATCGGTTTACTAAATGGAGGTGCGTTTGAGATCAACATGGTGATATTGGAAAATATCTTCACAAATAAAACAGTTATCAATAAGTGCGTGAGGATAATTTCTATTTCACTTACCAAAATTAAGTATACAAAACAAAAGATGACAATAAGTGGGAAAAGAGTGTGAAACCATAAAACTTTTTCCAAAGCGTTCATGGACATTTTAAGTTGATCTCGCTCAATAAAATTATAAATCCAACTTGCTTTAAAATCCCTGTGATTTATAAATGTCGTTACTCCAACCGATGCTGTGAAAATAAGTGTTAATAGCATTATTACATTAGCTCGGGATGTTGGTTTCACAATTGGATTATCAATCTCGTTAAATGTTAAAATATAAATAGCAATAGCAACGGATATCGTAAATGCAGTTAAAATTTTTATCCTAACGCTTCTATCCCGTTTTAAATAAGCATAAATTAACCCGTAAAAAGCGACCTCAATTTCATTTTTAAAAAGAACACTTTTTGATATTTTAAAAAGCGCTGGAATAAATTTTCGTGTTTTTTTCCTTTTGTATTTTTGCTCAAGCATATCCAGCAAGTTTTTGATGCCCATGAAAGATATATTCAAAAAAGCAAGCAAGATTGAAATAAACAATGCAAGTAAAGTTTCAAAAACTTTAAAACTACCGTCAATCCCAGAAAAGAATGCGAAGATTTTTGAGAAAATAACCGGTGGAGTGTGAGAAAAAAATGTATCACCAACAAATTTATCAAATAAGTTTATTGTGGAAGTTGAACTTAATAAGTATCTATTTAAAACTTGGTAAACAAAAAATGTCAAGAAAACAACTAAAATTTGAAAGGGCAAAATGAAGCGATTCAAATCTTTGCTTCCTAATCTCATCAAAAATATAAAAAGAATAACGATATTTGAGATTGAAATTGCGAATAAAAAAGAGGTGATCAAGTAGGAAATGAAAATTAAGATTCCCCTTCCCCACGATAGCCCATAAACAAGCGAAGAGAAAAAAAACAAAACCAATCCAGGCGCTATATTGAAGGATGAACTCAGCAAAAGTATATAAAACAAAAAGTTAAGAAACTTTGCGATCTTATAACTATTGGAATTTATTGGCAGAAAGGAAAATAACTCTATTTCCGTTTGGTTTATAATTAATGTTTCAAATTCAGTTAAAACAGAAAGGAATATAAGGAAAAATTCAAGTGATAAAATAATTAAAACAAAATCAAGGGCGAAACTTTTAAAACTTGTATCCTGTGACTCTGAAAACGCAACCGACAAACTTAAAAATAAAAACCACAAAAAATTTACTGTAAGGATTGAATAAATCCTCTTATATTTGACTTTCCCACTTCTAACTGCTCTAAGGTCAACTTTAAAAATAAATTTTAAAATTTCCCGAAGCATTGATAAAATCAATTTTTTTCGCTTTTCTTTGAAACTAAAAGTTTTCTGTACCTTCTCACGGCAGAGAGATGTTCTTCATATGTCTTTGAAAATACATGTCGTCCTTTCCCATCTGAGACAAAGTAAAGAAATTTATGTTTTTCGGGATACAAAACAGCAAGTATGGAACTTTTACCAGGGTTGTTAACAGGTCCGGGTGGTAATCCCTTATTGAGGTAAGTGTTATACGGAGATTGAATTGTCAAATCTTTATAATAAAGTCGCCTTGGTCCGTCAGGTATTATGTATTGAATTGTTGGATCTGCTTCAAGTGGCATGTTCCTTTTTAAACGGTTTAAATATACCCCAGCTATCTTCGGTTTTTCATCCTCGTACATTGCCTCGCCTTCAACAATTGATGCAAGAGTAACAACCTGATGAATTGTAAAGCCAAGTTCTTTAGTTCTTATTTTCAAAGTGTCATTGTAAAACCTTTTGAATTCTTCAAGCAACCTTAAAATTATATTCTCTTCCTCATCTCCCCAAATAAAATTATATGTGTCAGGCATTAGGTATCCCTCAAGGGTGTTAGATTCAATTCCGAGTTCCCTTGCAAATTCTGGCGAATTTACAAGCGACATAAATTTTACAGAATCAATACCAACCTTTGACTTTAAAATTCCAGCGATCCTTTTGGCAGTTAATCCCTCTGGAATTGTAACGGTAACCGAAAATACAAGTTTAGGGTTTACTATTTCATTTATAACAACCGCTATCGGAAGGTTATCACTGAGAATATATCTCCCGGATTTTATCTTTTTGTCATAGCCAAAAACTTTTGAAACAATTAGCGCCAAAAGTTTGTCCCTTATCAAACCACGTTCGCTGAGTGTTTCCAAAACATACTTAAAGGATGAATTTTTAGGAATGTCAATTATCTCTAATTTCATTGGGGGAGTGTTTATAATGAAAAGGTTTTTGTTTAAATAAAAAAGAAGTGAGAGGGAAAGCAATAAGATTAAATATCTTAGATTATTTAAAAGCTTGACATTGCCGTCTTTAAACTTGTAAATCTGCTCTAGTTTTTCCCTTTGTTCGGCAGATTCTCTTTCAAGTCGCCTTGATTCGTCTATTATTCGTTCATATAACCTTTTGATCGCCATATCAGACAAGGGTCCGAAGTTATGTTTTGTCACATTTTCAATGACCTGTTTTTCCCTCTCCGGTGAATAAATCGGCAAATTTAACTCCTGTTTTAATTTCCCTATTTCATCTGCGTATTTAGCTCTTCTATTTAAGAGACGAACTATCTTGATATCAATCTTATCAATTTTTTTGCGCCATTTTTCAATTTCATCATACTTATTTTTTCTACTGAAAAGACCCATATTTTAGCTCAGATAAAAATTCTGAAGCTATTTTAACACACATTGACACATCACTTGCGTTTGATAGTTTTTTTATCAAAGCTGAACCAACAACAGCACCCATTGCCCATTCCCACACCTTCAAAACATGTTCTCTTTTTGAAATGCCGAAGCCAACGACAAAAGGTTTTGTAGAAAATTTTCTTACCTTACTCATAAAATTAACGAACTCACCGTCACCGAAATTTTCTCTTTCACCAGTTACCCCTGTTATTGAAACGCAATAGATGAAATGTGTTGATTTTTCAGAGATAAGTTTTATTCTCTCCTCGCTTGAGTTTGGTGCAACAAGAAATATATTGCTTAGACCATAGGTTTTGGATACATCAATTAAATTTTCCGCTTCATCAACTGGCAAATCAGGAACAATTAAACCGTCAACTCCTGAATTAACTGCGTCAAAGATAAATTTTTCAAGCCCTCCACTTATAATTGAATTTGCATATCCCATCAGAATAATCGGCGTGTCAAAATTTCTTCTGAACAATGAAACGAGATCAAAAATTTTTTTTAGGGTGATGCCATTTTTTAAAGCTACCAAAGATGAATTTTGAATCGTTACACCATCTGCTATAGGGTCGCTGAAGGGGATTCCAACTTCTATCATATCAGCACCAGATTTTGCAAGCGCTTCAAGAAGTTGCAAAGTTACACCAGGTAAAGGAAATTCCGGTGTTATATAGGGTATAAGCATTTTTTCACCTTTTTTTAAAACCCTTTCAATTCTGTTCATCTCATCCAATTTTTAAATTTGGAATTGGTGAGATTTCTAAATCACTTTTTATTCCGTTTTTCAACTTAACATATCCAGCATAAGCTATCATTCCCGCATTGTCTGTGCAAAATGTAAGATCCGGGATGTAAAGTTTAAAACCTAGCTCATTAGCTTTTTCAGCCATTCTTTTCCTTAACTCTGAATTTGCAGCGACACCTCCAACTACTGATATACTTTTGATATTAAAGTCCATCGCTGCTTTGAAAGTTTGCTCAACGAGACCATCAACAACTGCTTTTTGAAAACTGGCGCAGATATTTGGTATAAATTTCTTTTTCTCATCCTCACTGAGATTTTGGAAGTTTATTCTTTTAAGATAATATAGCACCGCCGTCTTTAATCCGCTAAAGCTAAATTCATAACCTGAGGTTCGCTTTGATGGGATTGGCTTGGGAAATTTAACAAAATTTGGATCACCTTCCCGAGATAATTTATCAATAATTGGTCCACCTGGATATCCAAGACCAAGTAGTTTTGCGACTTTGTCAAATGCCTCCCCAGCTGCGTCATCTCTTGTTTGCCCGAGTAGTTTGAAATTTAGAAGGTTTTCCACAAGAACCAACATAGTATGACCTCCAGAAATGACAAGTGAAATAAATGGTGGCTCTGGACTTTCATTAGATAAGAAAACAGAGAAAATATGTCCCTCAATGTGATTTACTCCAATTATTGGGATTTTTAACGCATAAGCCATTGCCTTTGCAAAACTCACTCCTACAAGAAGTGAACCAATTAACCCAGGTCCGTATGTTACAGCAATGGCATTTATATCACCTTTACTTATCCCTGCCAAATTAATCGCTTCACCTACAACCTGCACAATTATCTTTTGATGTGCCCTTGATGCAAGTTCCGGGACAACTCCGCCATATTTTGAATGAAAATACTGCGATGATACAACGCTTGACAATAAATTCCCATTCTTCAGAACCGCTGCGGATGTTTCATCACATGATGTCTCTATTCCAAGCACAACCATCTTAAAGGTGGACTTTTTGAAAAAGTTAATCAAAAGATGTATTTAATTCAAGAAATTTTTTAAAACAAGACAAAGTTTTGTATAATAAGAAAAAGAAAAAGTTATCCGAATGATTGCGCAAGGTTTTAAGTTACTCATACGCTCTTTTATGGATTTCGTCTTTATTTCAGAGTGTGAAATTTGTGGAAAGTATCTTGAGGATAGCAAGATGATAGTTTGTAAAGAATGCCTCAGTAAAATTGAAAGAGTTGATCGTTTTGATATAGAGAGAAAATTTGAGGAAAAATTTGCTGGGGGCTTTATAAGTAAAGCGTTCTCATGTTTTCACTTTGAAGAAAATACAATAGTCCAGAAGTTAATTCACGAGATGAAATACAACAATAAACGATCAATTGGGAAAATTCTTGGCGAAATTCTTGGCTCATCTATAAGAGATGAACACGACTTCATTACCGCGGATGCGCTTCTTCCCGTTCCCCTTCATAAAATAAGAAAACGCGAAAGAGGTTATAATCAAAGCGAGTTAATCGCGCTCGGGGTAAGCAAAGTTATAGGAATTAAAGTTATTAGCGACCTTTTGGTTAGGGTAAGAAACACTCAAACGCAAACTAAGTTAAATCTCCACGAAAGAAGAGAAAATGTTAAAGATGCTTTTAAAGTTAAAAACAAATATAAAGATTTCATTGTTGGTAAGAAGTTCATTGTTGTTGACGATGTGATAACAACGGGTTCAACAATTATAGAGTGCGCTAATGTTTTGAAGCAAAATGGTGCTGATAAAATTTATGCTTTATCTGTTGCAATTGCTTAATCAATTTGAACCATTTCCTTTAAAATTTTATTCGCTATTATTATTTTTTGAATTTCACTTGTCCCCTCCCCTATAGTTAAAAGCTTTGCATCCCTATAAAATTTCTCAACCGGATATTCTTTTATATAGCCATATCCGCCGTATATTTGCACTGCTTCAATGGCGCACCTCACAGCAACCTCACTCGCAAAATACTTCGCCATAGAAGCATGAAGTGAGTAATCCTTTCCTTGATCTTTTAAATATGCTGCTTTATAAGTAAGCAATCGTGCTGATTCTATTTGCGTGGCCATATCTGCGAGTTTCCACTGAATAGCTTGAAATTCAGCGATATACTTGCCAAATGCTTTTCTTTCCTTTGCGTATTTTAAACTTAACTCAAAAGCACCCTGTGCGAGACCAACTGACAACGCTGCGATGCCTATCCTTCCGCCAGCGAGTATCTCCATTGCTTGTTTATAACCTTGACCCTCTTCCCCAATTAAATTTTCCACCGGAACTTTACAATTATCAAAAATTAACGAGCAAGTATCGCTTGCCCTCATCCCAAGCTTATCTTCCTTTTTCCCAACTATAATCCCATCATAACCCTTTTCAACTATAAAAGATGATATACCGTTCTTGCCTTTGGTTTTATCCGTCACAGCCATGACAACGATCACATCACCAACGCTTCCATGTGTGGTAAAAGCTTTGTTACCGTTCAATATGTAGCAGCTGTTTTCTTTAACCGCTGTTGTTAATAAATTTGCTGCATCGCTTCCGGCTTGCGGTTCCGTTAAAGCCCAAGCCCCTATTTTCTTCCCTGTGCAAAGTTCAGGTAAATACTTTCGTTTTTGATTTTCATCACCAAAGCAATATATATGATTCGTGCAAAGTCCATTATGAGCAGCAACGCTCAACCCTATAGATGGATCTACTCTGCTTATTTCCTCAATTATGGCAACATAATCAAGGTATTTCAACCCTGAACCACCATATTCCTCCGGGAATGTTATCCCGAGGAAACCAATTTCTCCGAGTTTTTTCATTATTTCAAATGGGAACTCACCTTTCTCATCGTATTTTCTAACATATGGTGCAATTTCTTTTTCCGCGAAATCCCTTGCAAGTTGCTTCACTTGCTTCTGTGTTTCGGTTAAATAGAAATCCATCTTTATGGATGATATTTTGTTTTTAATGGAAACTTTTGGTTTCGTTCAAAAAATTCTTTTGGTAAAAATTTTCAATTAGTTCTTCAGCTATTTCAAATGGATTTGCTTTCGGCAATTCCAAAGAAGAAATTTTTTCGTCAAGAATCTTCTCCCTTTCAATAGTCCAGAAATTTTTCCTTAACCTTTCTTCAATAATTTCCTTTATCTTGAACTTCAATTTATCCTTTCTTCTTTTATAAAATTCCCCTGTTCTAAATAAAAAATCTCTGTGCTTTTTTATTTCATTTAATAATTCATCCACCCCTTGACCTGAACTTGCGATGGTTTTTATCACATTTATTTCCCACTGATCCAACTTTTGTCTAAAGCTCAATACACTTTTTATTGAATTAACCGCCACATCAGCCCCCTCGCGATCGCTTTTGTTTAACACGAAAATATCGGCTATTTCCATCAATCCTGCCTTCATCGCTTGGATTGAATCACCAGATTCGGGAACCAAGACAACCACTATCGTATCTGCGACTTTTACAACATCAAGTTCCGATTGTCCAACTCCAACTGTTTCAAAAATTATATAATCAAATCCAGCTGAATCAAGTATATCCCCAGCCTCATCTGCCCTTTTACTTAGACCACCCAAACTTCCTCTCGTTGCCATACTTCTTATGAAAACACCACCATCAAGTGATAACTCATTCATCCTAACTCTATCTCCAAGAAGCGATCCCCCCGTAAAAGGGCTTGTTGGATCAACAGCAATTATACCAACCTTTGCTCCCTCCCTTCTTAAAAGTTTCGTAAGTTGAAAAACAATAGTACTTTTTCCAGCACCCGGAGGACCTGTTATGCCAATTTTGTAAGATTTGCCCGTATAAGGATAAATTTTCCTAATGAGTTCTTCACTTTCAGAATAATTGTTCTCAATAATTGATATAGCTTTTGAAATCGCCTTAAAATCACCATTTACAATTTTATTGACTAAATCAATTATCAAATTGAGATTTAAATTTGTTTTTAAAAAACTCAACGGTTAACCTTAATCCGTCATCAAGAGAAGTCATAGGTTTCCATCCGAGCGTTTTATAGATCTTTTCATAACTTATAACACTTCTTCTCTGCTCACCGGGCTTAGCAGGTCCATGAAACTCATCGCAATTTGCGCCCGTTAGTTGTTTTAACTTGTGAAATAACGTGTTAACATCCGTTTCAATGCCTGTTCCAATGTTGAAAATATCTGATTTATCATAACTTAGCGCTAAAACATTCGCTCTAACTACATCCCCAACGAATGTATAATCTCTTGTTTGAAAACCATCTCCATTTATTACTGGTTGCTCACCTTTTAACATTTTACTTGTGAAAATAGCTACAACACCAGCTTCGCCATGGGGGTTTTGCCTTGGACCGTAGATATTGGCATACCTCAAAACAACATAGTTTAAAGCGTAAACTTCCTTGTAAAAATAAAGATATTTCTCAACCGCTAACTTAGCAACACCATATGGGGATAAAGGTCTTGTCGGATGGTCTTCATCAGCAGGGAAATAATCTTGTTCCCCGTAAATAGCTCCACCAGTTGATGCGAATATAAATTTCTTTACTCCATACCTGACACAGTTCTGAAGTAGATTCAAACTTCCAATTATATTTACATCCGCATCATAGATTGGATCTTCAACCGATTTCCTAACATCCATTTGTGCAGCATGGTGATTTACAACATCTGGCTTTTCATTCTTAAATAAATCTTCAATATCACTGTCTCTTATATCCATCTTGTAAAATTTTGCCTTTGGGTTGAGGTTTTCAATACTTCCGCTTGACAAATTATCAACAACTACTACCTCGTGACCGAGTTCTAAATAAGCATCAACAACATGAGAGCCAATAAAACCAGCTCCACCTGTTACTAATATCTTCATTTATTACCCGATTTTGTTTTTAATAAATTTTGCAGATAAGAATTTACATCATCCAAAATTTTTTCTAATAATTTAATTTCATTTTTAGCAACTTCAAAATTGCCAAAAGATAATGCCTCGGTAATCCCTGGCAAAGATTGATATCCATAACCTTGATAATAACCTGGCGCATAAATTCTGTGTTTATACCAATTTCTGTTCCACAATCCTTCCTTTGGTGTGAATTTTCTTTCTATTTTTTGTGTTTCAATTTGCAATAACATTTTTTGCTTTTCCTTTAATTCCATTGTTAAATCCTTTAACTTTGAAACCTTATCTTTCAAACCTGAAAGATTCAAATTAGCACTTTTCAATTCCTCTGAAAAAATACTATCTATGTCATTTATATACTTCTCTATCTCAATGGCGTAATTAAAATAATCAAATGGAAGATAGTCGCATGAACTTAATCTCATCAGAATTAAACCGACTATTTTTACCATCGTTTCATGATATTTAAAACTTGGGTCTCCAAAATTTTTCATCCAGTAAAAATTGTCCAGTTGTGAGTGATAAACGCCGTAATTTCCAGAAAAACTCAAATCTATTGAAGGAATTCCAGCATAGTCAAGAAAAGCTGTGTAATCTGAACCACTTCCCAATCTCCCAATTTTAACCTTTGCCGAATCTGGATTGTATTTTTTCCCATTTTCTTTATTTTGTTTTAACCACATCTCATAAAAAATACTATTACCTGATTCTGGGTCATTCACATTTTTTATTACTTCTTGAATAAAATTATCAAGAGAAGGAACAGAGATTGCGTTGAAATTTTTACCAGAGACAGCAGCATCAATGTTAACATAAACAATTGCATTTTCAGACAAATCTTTTAAATTTTCCTCAACCCATTCAGTTGAACCAATTAATCCATATTCTTCAGCATCCCAGGCGCAAAATAGTATGCTTCGCTTTGGTTTCCATCCGCTTTTAACAAGTTCTGATAATGTTCTTGCTGTTTCCAGCATCACAGATGTGCCACTATTTGGGTCCACAGCACCATAAACCCAAGCGTCATGATGATTTCCAAGTATTATTTTTTTCTCTGGCTCAACAAATCCTTTCAATTCTGCAACGACATTTTGAATTCGTCTAACTTTCCAATCGGATTTAATTTTCATTTTAACCTTAGCTGGTCCAGGTCCAACATGATAAGCGAAAGGCAAACCTCCCTGCCAACCTTCCGGGACATTCATTCCTGACAAGTTTTCAAGTATCTTTTTTGCAATTTTATAGGAAACGGGCATTGTTGGAATTTTAGGCAAACTTTTTGCTGATTCAGGTGAAATTCTTTTTGCATCTTTTAGAGCTGGATAACCAGGTGTCAATGGATCACCCGGATATTCAAACATATAATAAATACTCCCCCTTTGTACAGCTTCCTCTGGTCTCCAAGGACCCCTCGGATAAACATCGCCTTTCATATACCCATCATCCATTGGGTCAGAGTAAATTATTAATCCCAGTGCACCATTTTCTTCCGCAACTTTCGCTTTAACTCCTCTAAATGATTTACCATATCTTGCTATAACAATTTTCCCTTTTACATCAACACCGAGTTCTTTAAGCTTTTTATAATCTTCAGGGAGACCATAATTTACATATACAACTTGCCCCTCAACTACCCCATCCGGTGAATAGGCATTGTAAAATGTAAAGATGTTATCGTCATATGTATCTTTATCCCACAACCAAGTCGTCTCCTTTAGTTCAAACTTAACAACCTCGGGCTGTATCAACTCAAGCGAAACTTCCTCAGGATATGGAAGATAAGCCCAATACTCAAATACTTTTGAGGTTAATCCATAGGATTTGAACACGCTATCAATATATTTCACAACTTTATCGCTGGCTTCACTACCTGCGGGATGGGGCTCCTCGGTCAAAATAAACAAATGCTTTTCACAATTACCCGCTTTAGGAAGAGACAAAAATTTGCGCTCCCATTCAATATGAGTACCGACATTTTGCGGAAGAAATCCAGTAATTTCTTGTGGAAAAAGCGTTTGAATGAAAAAAGCGTAGGCTAAAATTTGGTAAAGTAGATTAGTTATTTTCATTTTTTTCGGAAAAATAAAAAAGATTTACTAAAATTTCAAGTGTTGTATTTTGCTATTTGCAATAACGATTTTGAATTTTTTGATGAG
>NZ_FAOO01000021.1 GCF_900070205.1 Candidatus Thermokryptus mobilis
TTATGAAGGGAACATAATAAGAGCAGATAAGCTCCTTGAATTTGTCAGGGAAGTTGTCACTGATTATGCAGTTCGGCAGATTTTACACAATGGCATTGCAGGTGAGATTTCCTCACTTACAAGATTTTATCTACTTTGGAGATGGACATTTGGCGAAGCAAAAGTTGAATTTGATGAAGCAAGAAAGCTTGCACAAAGCACAGGAATAGATTTAGCAAAAGAATGGAACAAGGGATTTATAAAAAAAGACAAAGAATTCATAAGAGTTTTAGGACCCCATGAAAGAAACATTAAAGACCTTGAAGGGTCAAATGAGTTAATTGATACCCTTCATTATGTGCTATTACTGTGGAAGGATGGAAGGAAAGAAGAGATGAAAAGAGTTCTCAGGGAAAGTGGTTTTGGCGCTAAGGACACATTTTACAGAGTGGCGCAGGCAATATCTGAAACATTGCCCATTGATAGCAAAGAGAAAAAACTTCTTGATGGTTTTCTCGCCGGTAAAGAAAGGTTGATAGATGAAATAAAAAAAGAAGAAATTCAGAGAAAATTATTTTAGGTGAATTTGCAGAGAAAAAAAACACTTGAAGAACACAAGGAGGAAGAGCGATGAAGCCATTTTCAACGATTGCTATACCTCATAGTGATATCCTTGAAGGTCAGCTCACGATGGATGTTTTCGCAGCTGACCTTTGGCAGGTTTTCAAGGGGGAAGCACCAGAGGAATATCAAAATCCAGGTGTATTTTTCAGAAAAACTTTTCTTACTGCGGGAATTAGAAATCTTCTTGATATTGTCAAGAAGCGACTTGATGGGAAAGGTGGCGACCCTGTTATTCAATTGCAAACTCCATTCGGCGGTGGGAAAACTCACTCTCTAATTGCTCTATACCATAAGGCGAAAGAATGGAAAGTAAATGTAGTTGTCATTGATGGGACAGCACTTGACCCAAAGGATACAACACTTTGGGGAGAGATAGAAAAACAGCTGACCGGCGAGGTCAATTTACTTAAAGGACAAACCGCACCGGGGAGAGAAAAACTTAAAAATCTTCTAAGAAAGAGACAGCCCTTGCTAATTCTTATGGACGAAATTTTACAATACACTACGAAATCAGCGGGAATAAAAGTTGGCTCTTCAAATCTTGCTTCTCAAACGATTGCTTTCATGCAGGAATTAACAGAAACTGTGTCAGTTATTCCCAAATCTATTTTAGTTCTTACTCTACCTTCAAGTTTGATTGAACATTATGATGAGAATGCGGAGAAACTTTTTAAACAGTTGCAAAAAGTTGTAGGAAGAATGGAAAAGGTTTTTACGCCAGTGCGGGATGAAGAGATAGCGGAGGTCATCAGAAGAAGGCTTTTCAATTCAATTAATGAGAGAGAGGCAAGTGAAATTATAGATGAATTTTTGGATTATGCAGAAAAAGAGAGGATTCTACTTGAAGGTGTAGAGAAATCAGTTTACCGAGAAAAGTTCAAAGCGAGTTTTCCCTTCCAGCCGGAGGTTATTGATGTTTTATACAAGCGATGGGGTTCATTCCCAACCTTTCAAAGGACAAGAGGAGTTTTGAGGATACTTGCTCTTGTTGTGCATTCACTTAAAAGTTCTAAAGCACCATTTATCAGATTAGCCGATTTTGACCTCGAAAATGATGATATAAGAAGGGAGCTCATAAAACATATAGGTCAGGAGTTTGACAGCGTAATCGCAGCAGATATCACTTCATATAACTCAGGTGCTAAAAAAGTTGATAAATCTCTTGGTCCTGCCTATTCTTCATATTCTTTTGGAACTAAGGTTGCCACTACAATTTTTATGTATTCTTTCTCTGGTGGTCCAGAAAAAGGTGCAAATGTAAATGAAATAAAATTGTCTTGTTCCGAAGTCAATATACCAAGTAGTATAATTGTTGAAGCGATAGATAAATTGAAAGAGAATCTTTATTACTTATCTGATGAGGGGTTATTTTTCACAAACCAGCCAAATCTTAATCGCATACTTTTGGACAAGATGGAAAATATAGATGAGAAAACGCTTGCCGACGAGGAAGAAAAGCTTTTAACTGAAAATATCAAGAAGAAAGACGCTTATTTTGATGTCTATCTTTACCCAACAAATTCAAAAGATATTCCTGACAATAAAAGCTTGAAACTTATTATTTTGAAAGAATATGAGAAGTGTAAAGATTTTTTTGAAAAATGCGGTGACAAACCAAGGATTTATCGCAATACCATTATCTTCCTGTGTTCATTAGAATCTGAACGAACAAAATTTGAACAATTTTTAAAAAGAAAGCTTGCGTGGCAAAGCATAGAAAAGGATAAGAAACTTCATCTTACAGATGAGCAGAAAGAAAGGTTGAAGAAAGAATTAAAAAGAAGTGATGAAGAGGGAAAACAACAAATAAGAAACCTTTATCGCTGTGTATTTTTGCCCGCGAAAGAGGGACTTAAGGAGATTAATTTAGGAATCGCCACTTACGGAATAGGCAGAACTATTGACGAAGAGATATATGAAACTCTTAAAACCGAAGGAGAACTCTTTGAAAAATTAAATCCCTTGTCCATTGAAGATAAATACCTAAAAGATAAGGACTATGTTGAAACAAAAAACATTCTTGAATCTTTTTACAAGACACCAGGAGAAATAAGAATCACAAATGAAAAAATCCTAAAAGACGCCATAAAAGAAGGTGTAAAGAAAGGGCTATTTGGTTTTGGAAGAATTGAAAAAGAAAAACCTTTATGTGAGTCCTTCAAGGCAGATTGTTCACCTGATTTGAAAGATAATGAAGTGATAATCAAAGCAGAACTATGCGAGAAAATACCTGGTGAAGTTCAAAAAATTAATGATAAAACTGAAGAATACAAAGAAGATGATAAAGATAGTCCTCCCAAAATTCGTCTTATTCATATTAAATTGAAAATTCCCACTGGAAAATTGTCTGATATTGTGCGAATGATTAACAATACCATCAAAAGTAAGTTTGAACAGGTAGATATAAAGATTGAGATATTCGCCCAAGGTGGTGGGATTTTAAAGTCGGAATATGAAGATAAGATAAAAGAAACGATTAAACAGACGGGAGCTGAAATTGAAAGTGAGCAAACCGAATGAGAAAATTTAATCCTCTAGTAGGAATGAAATTGGCAAAGGAGATCAAAAAAACTAATGTAAACTGGAAACTTCTGCTGATACTTCTTCTACCCTTTGGAACAGTGATATTAATAGGACTTATCCTTTTAAAAAAGATAAAAAAGAACAAAAACTCTAAAACCTGAGCTTGACATAAAACCTGAAAAACCTATAATTATAGACGCTTGATCCATACCTTTCATAAAGTCCGTAAATCTCAAAATTTCCAAACCATACCTTGCTGTAAAACCTATAATTTAAAGATGTCGGATATTTCTGATAGTTCGGGCTTCTTGCTACAACAACAGCTCCTGAAGCTCCAATCAAAATCCTCTCCCAAAACCCCTGCTCAATCCCAACCTCACCCCAATATGTTGAAAGATTGCTTGGAGTCCAATACGGGATTGAATTAACATAAATTGAATCAAAGTCCTCAAAGGCGTAAAATCCGGATAACACAACATGTGGATTTTTCTTTGAAAAGATCAAATTGAAATAACTCCCAAATGTCCGTTTGATGTTTCCATCAGAAAAAATTCCGTACTCACTTAAAAAACTGATCCCGAAAACTGGTGTGACTTGATAGTAAGCCGTCAGTGTGAAATCATCAATCAGGATTTTTTGTTCAATTGCCCTTGCGCCTTCTCTGTTTTCACTTCTCTTATAATGAAACTGTGGATAAATTTTGTCAAATAGATTTAAACTCAAAGCGAATCTCCACACTGGGAAGATGCCTCCATCATATCTAAAAACACCACCGCCGAGCTCAAATGAATTCCCGCGCGAAAAATTATACTTAAAATTTAAAACGCCACCATATCCTATTCCACGCCCGGCAACCCTATCGTCTTTCAACTCAACTCGCTCAAAATTAAGAGCAAACTCCCAGAACCTGCTTAAAAATAGTTTAAACTCAAACGGATAAATAACCTTAGTCAATTTGTTTGTGTCGCTTAATCTTTTGAATTCACCTGTAAGATAATCCGAATACTGTAACTCTATTTCATTGATTATTTTAATCGCAACTTGATTTTCAGGTTCAATTTTTAAGAGTTCTTTTGCGTATTCTTGTGCTTTATCCCATTGACCTGAGTAATAAAACAATTGCACTGCAAGCTCAAGAGCGTTTTTATGCAAAGGGAATTTTTTCAAAAATTTTTCAACCTCAAACTTTGCTTCGTCCGTTTTGTTGTTCCACACAAGCAATTGACACAACATCCAATGAAAGCTTAAACTATCGGGGAAGATTTTGACGAGCTTTTTATAAATCGGGATTGCTTTCAGTTGTTGGTCATTCCAAACCAACTGCTGAGCGAATTCAATCATGGTCTCATAGTCAAGCGGGTCAAGTTGAATTATCTTTTCATAAATTGGTATCGCTTTACGTGGTTGATTGTTCCAGACATAGAGTTTAGCAAGCATTTTATAAAAATTGGCGCTATCGGGAAACATCTCAACGAGTTTTTCATAAATTGATATCGCTTCGTTTTGTCTTCCATTCCAAAGATACCATCTGGCAAGGTTTGACAGCACATCATAATTTGAAACTCCATTTTTCAAAAGCATCTCATAGACATTGATGGCACCTTGCACATTCTCCGTCCAAAGGTAAAGCTCGGAAAGTCGCTTTGCTATTTTTTGGTCGTTCGGGGATGATTTAAAAATTTCAAGATAAATTTCTATCGCCTTCTCAATTTGACCGCTTGCGATGAGGGATTCCGCAATGCTTATTTTCTCATCCATCAAATTTTGAGAGAACAACAGGAACGGAATTAATAGGACAAGAAAAATTTTTTGTTTCATTACTTTAAAGTGTTAATTTTTTTAACTGCTCCAAAACATATTTCCTTATCTCCGAAGGTTCAGGTATTTGCTTTAAGACCTTCCCGTTTTCAATCACTGTTTCAAGTAAGGGGACGAAACCCTCTTTGTTAAATTTTTCATTTGCCGGAACGACTAACCTATCACCAGTTTCATTATTGACATAAACCTGTTTTTCACCGGATAATTTTCCCCTTTTCGCTATCGGTTTTCCTTCAATTTCAACTATATCCATTGCGAAATCAAGGACGGGGGCACTGCTGATGGTAGTTCCAACACCGTAAGCATCAACAACTTCATTTAACTGCTTTATCATTTCCTCATCAACGCCACCGCTGACGAAAATTTTTACATTTTTAAATCCCCTTATATCAAGTTCCCATCTGACCTCTTTTAAAATTGCGAGAAAGTTGCCACGCCTTGAGCTCGGTGTATCAAGTCGGACACCGTAAAGTTTTTCACCAAGAGCTTCAGCAACCCGTATCGCTTCAAACTTTTCATCAGTAAATGTATCAATTAAAGCAATCCTCGGAATTTTAGGATCAATGACCTCGTCAAACGCTTTCACTGCCTCAAGCGTATCACCGAACAGGAGGATCATCGCATGTGGCATTGTTCCACTTGGTAAAATTCCAAGAAGTTTTGCTCCAACTGGTGTTGCCACACCATCACACCCACCGATATACGAGCTTCTATCAATCATAGGAGTTATCGCTGGATGCATTCGCCTTGCGCCGAAGTGGACGACAAGTTTATCCCCAGCTGCAAGTTTACATCTTGCTGACTTTGTCGCAATCCCAGATGCCTGACATATCAAACCGAGTATCGCCGTCTCGTAAACAGCAAAATCAAGATACATACCCTCAATCGTCATTACTGGTTCATTCGCTCTGAAAATCGTTCCCTCAGGCATCGCTTTTAAAGTGATCGGCAAACCTTCAAGTAACCTTATAACTTCATCAAGTCCAGCAAAAACACCCCACTGATAATTCCCGGGGAATTTTTTAACAACAAATTCCGCCTTCACATATTTATTTATACCCTTCTCCTTCAAAACTTTAATCGCCCGCTCAAAATATACATCTGTAACCCTGCCGTTCTTTATATCTTCTGGACTTGCTACATTGAACATATCAGTCCCCAGTTTGTTTTTGAGTTAAGAGTTGAAAATAAATCGCCTCAATCTCATCAAAATATCTTTTTATGTTGAACTTCTCACGAGCTGTTTTTGATGCATTTTCGCCGATAGATTTTGAAAGAGAAGGTTCATTCAATAACATTTTAATTTTATCAGCAAGGTCAAAATAATTTCCCTTTTCAAAGAAAACGCCATTTACACCATCCTGAATTATATCAATAAAGCCAGCATTTTTTGATGCAATAATTGGCAAACCCACTGACATCGCCTCAACGAGCGAAAGCCCAAACGCTTCAGCATGCGATGGTGCAACAAATATATCAATTGCGCTTAAAATTTCATGCACATCTTTTCTAAATCCAGCCCATATTACTTTATCCGAAATCCCAAGCTCATCTGCTAACTTTCGCACCTCTTTGAAATATCCCTCCTCCCCAACGGTTGCCCCACCAATGACAAGCAATTTCAAATTATCAAATCCCTCAGCCAAAATTTTAAAAGCTTTGAACAACTCCTCATGCCCTTTCCCCGGACTTATGCGCGAGACAATGCCAATCACAATGTCATCACAAAGCCCTAACTCTCGTCTTATCTTCTCCCTTGCGATATCACTGAATTTGAATCTATCAACATCAATACCCGGATACACTATCCTTATCTTTTCACGATTGATCGGGAGATTTCGTTCAAATCCGTCTGCAACATCTTTTGAAACAGCTATAACAGAATCAACCATATCGTAAACAACCCCATGGAACGGATCTTTTTTTCGCACTCCAATTCCGATTTGCGGGTCAAACAAAATCTTGGGTCTCTTCATCATAGATAAAACCGCAAATGCTACCTTGTTCAAATCACGCGACCTGAAAACATGAATTAAATCAATTTTAAAACTTCTCAAGATTGATCGCAACTTAAAGAAAGATTGAATATACCCACTAGTGATGTTAAATAGAGTGAACCTGTTTTGTGCTTCACGATATACTCTTCCATCAAAACTACAAGCGAGTAAAACATTATGCCCTCTTCTTTTCATCTCTTCGCCAAGGCGTATGACATTCATCTCAAGTCCTCCCCAGCTTGGCGAGGATGTGACATATAAAAGATTAAGCTGGCGTCCCATCAACCTCAGCGCACGATTTATTTACGGAATACGCAAGCCCAATTATAAACCAAAAAAATGTCATAATCTCTGCGTCCCCAAAACTCCATTCAAACATACCACTCACATGAAATGCGAAAAAAGAACCAATCCCAGCTAAAACAACATCTCTAAAAAAAGGAACATGTGCAAACTTTTTATATAAAATGACCAAGTCAAAAAGAATTTTAATGAAAAGTCCAACTACGACGACAAATCCGATAATCCCGAAAAGCACAAGCCACATTACAAAATTATTGTGCAAATGTCCATGCCTTTCATCTGGTGCCGGGTTCGGTCTAAACCTTATGTAAATTTTATAAAGGTCAATATCGCCGTAACCGAGCAACGGTCTATGAGCAAACATCCTCAATCCCGTCTTCCACATCATATATCTTGCAACCGTTGTCTCGGACCTTGTAACCTCTGAAATATGGGCATATTTATATTTCAGGGGGAAATAGAGGTAAAAAACAAGCGCTAGGAAAATCCAACCAGGTAAAAAGTATCTATATCTTAATGCAACTATGATAAACAATCCAACTAAAAAACCTAACCAGGCACTTCGGACAAATGTCAAAAGAAAAGTTAAATACACAGGTGCTATAAGCAAAAGAACAAGAGCACGGTTTTTAAAACTTATCTCCCTATCAAGATAGAGAGGAAAGAGAAGAAGCAGAGTCAACATTTTCAACTCGCCCGATGTCATTGAAATTTGAAAAATACCAAGCCAAATCACATCCGGTCTGAGATAATAAACGATTATCTCAATAACCGAGACAAGCGCAGAAATAAACCCGATCAAAATTAAAGTGTTTTGAACCCTTTTAACATCTTTGAAAGCGGATAAACTCATATAAAAAACCGCAATGAGCAAAACCCTCCTTGCGTGTATAAATGCCTCGGTCTTATAATCGGAAAAAACCGCACTCAAAAGCTCAACCAAAACAAAGGCGATGAAGAACACATCAAGCGTCGTCTTTAAACTTTTAAGCTCGTGGGGATTTGATGCGATTTTTAAAATGAAGAACAAACCAGCGAGTGCAAACGAAATTGAAGAAACAGCAATTGAAAAAAAGACACTGGCAACTTGAAGAACAAGAAAGATATAAATTAACAAATCGTAATTTACCGCTTTACCAATTTTCAAATTCAGCCATAATTTATTTTAAATGTTAAACTGCATCTCATAGAGCTTCTTGTAAAGCCCGTCTTGATGTATAAGCTCTTCATGTTTGCCCTCTTGAACTATTCTTCCGTTGTCAACGACAATTATCCTATCTGCGTTCCTGATCGTTGAAAGGCGATGGGCAATCACAAAAACGGTTCTATTTTGCATCAATCTTTCAATCGCCTCCTGGACGAGTATTTCAGATTCAGCGTCAAGATTACTCGTGGCTTCATCAAGTATCAAAATCGGCGGGTTTTTAAGAAGTGCCCGCGCAATTGAAATCCTTTGCCTTTGACCCCCTGACAATTTCATCCCACGCTCCCCTATAACAGTATCATAACCATCAGGAAGTTGCATTATAAAGTCATGAGCGTTTGCTGCCCTTGCTGCTTCAATTATCCTCTCAATTGGACAATCCTCAAGACCATAAGCGATGTTATTTCTGATGGTGTCATTGAATAAAATCGTCTCCTGTGTGACAATTCCAATTTTATCACGAAGCGATTTTATCTTTATCATGCGAAGGTCAATCCCATCAATTAAAATCCTTCCCTCAGTTGGGTCGTAAAACCTTGGTATCAAGTCAACAAGGGTTGACTTCCCGGCACCGCTTGGACCAACTATCGCAAGTATTTCACCTTTTTTAACTTTCAAATTTATCCCTTTCAAGATAAAATCACCATTCCTTGATCCATTGTAGGAAAACCAAACATTTTCAAAAACAATCTCATCTTTAAACTCCTTCAATTCAATCGCATTTGGCGCCTCTTTTATATCTGGCTCAATGTCAAGTATTTCAAAGACACGCTTAGCAGCGGAGGTTGATTCTTGAATTCTATTGTTTACACTCGTCAGTTCCTTAACGGGTGGCATTATTTGAAAAATTGCTATGAGGAATGTTAAAAATTCACTTGCCCTCATGGTTTCAAGTTCAAGCACCTGCATCCCCCCATACCATATTATCACAACGCCTGCAACCACGCTTAAAAATTCAGTTATAGGGCTTGCAAGGTTCCTTATCCTTGTGATTTTAAGAAGTGATTTGAAATAACGCCAAGTTTGCGCTTGGAACTTTTTATTCTCAAATTCCTCCATCCCAAACGCCTTTACAACTTTAACCCCGCTGATAGTTTCCTGAAGAACAGAAGTTATATCAGCCATCCTTTCCTGCGAGATACGACTTTCCTTGTGAAGTCGTAACCCAAGCTTACTTATAAAGTAAAGCGCAAAAGGCAAAACAAGCAAAGATATCAATGTCAAACGCCAATTTATTGAAATAGCTATCATCAAAAACACAACTATCAAAAGTGGCTCACGAATAAGATTTAAAAATGTAGCCGAAATCCCAGTGTTTATTATATTCACATCATTCGTTATCCTTGAAATCAAACTTCCCGTCCTTTCAGATGTGAAATATCCAAGCGATAATGTGTGCAAATGTCTATAAACTTCATTTCGTATATCTTTAACCAAACCCTGTTCAACATAAGCCATAAAATACGCTTGAAGATAACCGGATATATTCTTCAAAAAGAATGCGATTATTATGACAAGGCAAATCTTTATCAGCGCCTCTGAATGCGTCCCAGAAAAAACATATTTGAACAAAAAACTAAAAAATGTGTTTTTTAAATCCGAAAGAAAACCAGATGAACTCCCAAGCTTACTCAAAGCTGAAATATAATCTTGGGAGAAAAGCGTTTCAAGTAATGGTATGGCAAGATAAATTGAAACACCACTGAAAATTGAAAATAAAATCGTGAAGAAAACCGAAAGCGCAAGCTGTTTCAAATAAGGTCGCACATACTTCAAAATCCTCAAAAATGTCCAGTAACTACTTTCCTTTCTCGTCTTTAGACCTAACATTTTGGATCTCCCAGATCTTCATATATGTTTGTAAATTCGTCATCGCATGGTTTAAAGACACCATCAAACCATAAACGCCATCCCTGAAACCAGCTTTTAAAACATAATGGCTCAAAAAAGCAGCAAGTGGATGCAAAATTAAATCAATTCCCGTTACCTTTTTTCTCTTTGACTTTTCCTCTGCGCTTAAACTTGAATACTCATTTATTTTCGCAAATGTTTCCTTTAAATTCATATGCGTAAAATGAATTATATCACCTTTCAGATACCCAACTTTGCCATCTACAACGAAGCCCTCATGGACTTTTCTTTGCGTAACCCTTGCTTTTCCTTTTTTAAAAAGACGCAACTGATAATTCGGATACCAACCGCACGATTTTATCCATTTCCCAAGAAAAAAATTTCTCCTCGGTATATAAAAGCCGTCAATTTCTGTCTCGCTCTCAAGCACTTTTAAAATCTCGTCTTTCAATTCCGGTGAAACCCTTTCATCTGCGTCTAAACTCAAAATCCAATCGCAGCTAGCTTGCTCTATCGCAAACTGTTTTTGAGGTGCATAACCCTCCCATTTCCTTATGAAAACCTTATCGGTATATTTTTTCGCTATCTCTACGGTCCTATCGGTGCTCTCTGAATCAACAACTATTATCTCATCTGCCCATTTAACACTCTCAAGACAATCACCGATCCTTTTCTCCTCATTTCCAGCTATTATCGCAACAGACAATGTTTTCCTTTTCGCGCTCATCAAGCACTGAAACCAATAATTTTAGGTATTGAGGACACACCATCAGGATAATCGTCATCGGTCAACCTTTTCATACTTTGCTGATAAAGGTCGTAAAGATAAATCTCAGATTTGTTTTCAAACCCCTTATCAAAAATAATTTGTGTGCCATTTATAAATCTGAAATTAAAAAGCCCACTGCCCGAGCTTATTTTATATAAATTTCGCCTTGAGGTATCAAAATAATAAATCTCACCCGTCTTAACATTTGGCTCTTCAACCGCCTCAGGAGTTATATTGACGATACTGAAGACGAGATAAACTCCATCAGAGCTCCACTCAAGTTGGGATATCTTCCATCTCGTCTCAAAAATTTCAAATCTATTACCCTCTCCAACAAGATAAATTTTTCTAACACCAATTATTGAGTCCTCCTTTATCTCAACGCTATATCTTCCATCTGAAGAAGAAAGTTTAACATCGGGGAAATCCTCCGGAAACTCCCCTTTCCTCCAGTCATATTCCTTACTTTTTGTATAAAGCAATTCGCCATCCTGAGCAAAACCATAAATTTCAAGCTTAAAATTCTCACCCGTCTGATACCCACCGCTTATTCTGTAAACTTCAACAGTGTCAATATTCAGCCATCTAATTTCAACGCTCCATGAGTCATCAAATGCTTTCAACATAGCGACTTCCCCGGTGCCGACATCAAAAAGATATATCTTCGGTTTCTTTATCAAGTGAAATCCAGCGCCAACCGTTCCTTCAAATTCAGCTGTTTTAAAAATCGCAACATCACCTGATGGGGAAAATTTCAACTCATAAACCGCACCAAATGAATCAGGAAGAACTTTTTCAATTTTATGATCCACCAAATTCAACCTATAAATAGATTGAATTGAATCCCTTTGCGATAAAAAATAAATGTAAGAATCCGATGAACTCTGAGCAACGATCGGAACCCTTTGAACTTTACCTTTACAACCTAAGACAATTGAAATTGAGACCAAAAAGATGAAGAGATTAATTATCTTCACAAGCGATGCTGACGAGTTTATTCTTAACCACGACAATTTTTGATATTTTCTTGCCACTGACATATTTTTGAACGCTTGCGTCGCTTAAAACTATGTTTTTCAGCGTCTCATCGTCAAGGTCTATCGGGACTTTTATCCTTGCCCTAACCTTTCCATTCACTTGGGCGACTATCGTAACCTCCTCATCTACAAGAGCTTTTTCATCTGGCTCAACCCATTTACTTCCAACAAACAAACTTTCACCCTCACCTGAAATTTCCCAAAGCTCCTCAGCAAGATGAGGCGCAAGAGGTCCAAGCATTATGATAAATCTCTTCACACAGTGAACAAAAACTTCTTTCGTTAAGTCATCATAGAGATTCTCATTAAATTCGGAGAGCAAGTTGAAAAGTTCCATCAAAGAAGCTATCGCGGTGTTGAAGTTAAAGGTGTCAATGTCAGTGGTGACCTTCCTTATCGTCTTATGCGTTTTCCTGTAAATCGCCTTCGCATAATCGCCGAGACCGTCAATAGCATATCTATCCTTCGGCTTAAAACTTCTTAAAACCTCCTTATTTTCAAGAATAAAATTATAAACTCTGTTAACGAAACGCCACATCCCATTTATTCCCTCATCGCTCCAATCACCACCCTCATCATATCTTCCCATAAACATAAGATACAACCTAAAAACATCCGAACCATACCTACCGACGAAATCATCCGGGTTCACAACATTCCCTTTGCTTTTTGACATCTTTGCGCCCTTGTTTGTAATAGTTCCTTGATGGTATAAGCTTATAAACGGCTCATCAAATTCTAAATGACCTGCATCTCTTAATGCCTTCGTAATAAATCTTGCGTAAAGCAAGTGCATAGTTGCGTGTTCAGCTCCACCAACATATTTATCAACAGGACACCATATCTTGACAAGTTCTTTATCAAAAGGAGCAGTGTCAAGGTGAGGCGAAAGATAACGCAGATAATACCACGATGAATCAACAAATGTATCCATCGTGTCCGGGTCTCTCTTTGCCGGGGCTCCGCACTTTGGGCAGGTTGTGTTTATGAATTCCTCACATCTTGCAAGTGGCGATTCACCCGTCGGCTTAAAGTCAACATTGTATGGTAAAAGAACAGGAAGTTGTTCCTCCGGGACAGGGACTTCCCCGCATTTTTCACAATAAACAATCGGTATCGGTGCACCCCAATACCTTTGCCTTGAAATCAACCAATCACGCAAACGATACTTAACAGACCTTCTGGCAACTCCCTCACTTGCAAGGTCATCAACAATTTTATCCCACGCCTCTTCGGAACTCATCCCGTTATATTTCCCAGAGTTTATCATAATCCCTGGTTCAACATACGCTGACTCAAGCTCATCTTCTGGTCTCGTCCCTGGTTGAAGGATAACTTTCCTTATCGGTAGCCCGAACTTTTTTGCAAATTCAAAGTCCCTCTCGTCATGAGCTGGAACACCCATAACTGCCCCCGTCCCATAATGAATAAGAACATAATCAGCAATCCAAATAGGTACCTTCTCCTTTGTCGCAGGATTTATCGCATATGAACCGGTGAAAACACCCGTTTTTTCTTTTTCCGTTGAAGTTCGCTCTATTTCCGTCTCATGGGCGACAAAATCAAGATAAGCTTGAACTTGTTCTCTATACTCTGGCTTCGTGACCTTTTCAACAAGCGGATGTTCAGGGGCAAGAACAACATAAGTTGCACCATAAATCGTATCCGGTCTTGTTGTGAAAACCGTAAATTTATCACCAGTGTCAGCAACCTCAAAATCAATTTCAGCTCCAACGCTTTTCCCAATCCAATTCCTTTGCATAGTCTTTGTCTTCTCTGGCCAATCAAGCTTATCAAGGTCATTTAGAAGTTCCTCCGCATACTTCGTTATTCTAAAAAACCATTGCGTCAAAAATCTCCTAACGACAGGTGTTCCACACCTTTCACAAGCCCCGTCAATAACTTGTTCATTAGCAAGAACAGTATTGCAACTTGGACACCAATTTACAGGTCCTGGAGCCTTATAAGCAAGTCCCATCTTGTAAAGTTGAAGGAAAACCCATTGCGTCCATTTGTAATACTCTGGTTTTGATGTATCTATCTCATAATCCCAGTCATACATTGCCCCGATTTGCTTCAATTGTTGACGAATTACATTTATATTTTGCTGTGTGCTGTCCTGCGGGTGAATGCCCGTTTTTATCGCATAATTTTCCGCTGGCAACCCAAAAGCGTCATAACCGATTGGCTCAAAAACATCCCAACCTTGCATTCGTTTCAAACGAGCCCAAGTATCAGTCGGACCATAATTATACCAATGACCGATGTGAAGTTTGTCCGCGGATGGATAAAGAAACATAACAAGACAATAAAGTTTACGCTTCGGATTATGTAAATCAACCTTGTAAATTTTTTTCTCCTCCCAATAATTTCTCCATTTTTCCTCAATTTCTTTAAATGGATATCTAACCTGCATCTCAATGTCAAGAAATTTATTTTTAAAGCAAAGGCAATTGAATTGCACCCTGTTTCTGCGGTGGCTTCCCGAGCTTTCCCTTTTGCCTAAAGTAAATCATCGCCGTCTCTATGCTCCCAAGACGCAACCTCTTCTTCAACTCCTCTGGTGTAGCACCGTTTTCAACCATTATCATAGCCGCTGTATGTTTCAAAGAATAAGGCGTCAAACGTCTCTTCCTCCCTTTTTTAACCCCAGACTTCTCCAAATACTCGCTTATAATTATCCTTATCCCCTTGTTCGTCAAACGCTCACCCATATTCTTCGGACCCAAACTTACAAACATCGGCTGTGATGGTTCAACCGCCTGACGCTTACTCCTTACCGCAAAATAATCATGAAGTGCCTTTACAACATCATCCGGGACGGGAACAACTTCATCTTTAACATCCTTTCCTTTGCCTTGGACATAAATTATATACTGATTGTTGACGACTTTCAAATCGCCGACATCTGCATTTGACAATTCAAGTTCGCTCATCCCACAGCCAAGCATCATCTTCATCATGGCATAGTCCCTGTATCCAGCTTCATCCTTTCTCTCAACGCTTGATAAAAGCATATCAATCTCTTCCCAAGTTAAAAATTCCCTGCTGTGACTGCTCGGGCGCTTGTTCCCGGGGATTCTCTTCGCTGGATTTTTCTCAATCACTCCAACCGCTTTTAAATACTCACAGAACCTGCGCAACGCCGTCAAATAAGTTGATACAGAAACGGGGGAAAGCTTCTTCGTGTGCGTCAAATAATCGCGATATCTTTGAACATCTTCAACGAGAAAACGAAATTTCTTATCAATTGAAAACCACCTCAAAAATTCCCTAAGCGCCCTCGTATATGTCCCTTTCGTGTCTTCCCTTTTATTTGAAAGCTCCTGCGTAAAATTCTCAAAATGCTTGCTCAACTCCTCAAAACTCATAACAACTGGCTTGAAATCATCCCTTATCATAGCTGGCGCGGAAGTTGAATTATTTTTTAAAAATTTACAAATTGAATAAAAGATTTGCAAGTGAAAATCCAACCAGTATACGAAATAAAAAATAAAACGAAATGCGTGAAAAATTCAAAAACAAGTTAAAACTCGTCCTTACACTATTAGTCACCTTTTTCATTGTTGAACTTGTTGCGGGCTTTTTGACAAATAGCTTGGCTCTTATCTCCGACGCCGGACATATGCTCACGGATATTTTTGCCATCTCGGTCAGCATACTCGGCTTCAAAATCGCTGAAAACAAAGCAACGGACAAAAAAACATACGGATTTTATAGAGCCGAAATAATCGCAGCCTTTATAAATGGCATCCTTTTAATACTAATCTCAGGATATATCTTGATTGAGGCGGTTGAACGCATAAAAAACCCACCCATAGTTAAAGGTCTTGAAATGTTAACGGTCGCCTTAATGGGACTTATTGTTAATATCATTGCTGGGATGATCCTATTTAGCGACAGAAAAAAGAACTTAAATATGCGCTCGGCATACCTGCATGCTTTATCAGATGCACTTGGCTCAATCGGCGCAACCACAGCAGGCGTTGTAATCCTTACGACGAAATGGTTTTACGCCGATATAATTGCAAGTTTATTGATAAGCGGGATAATAGCATACAATTCAATAAGATTACTCAAAGAATCCGTTAACATACTTATGGAAGGAGTTCCCTCTGATGTCAACGCTGAAACAATAAAAAAACTACTACTTGAAATCCCGGATATAATATCGGTTCACGACTTACATATATGGACACTTGCGAGTGGGAAAAACCTATTGACCGTTCATGTCGGGGTTAAAGGCGAAATTGACAGACAAAAATTAAGAAGATTGATAAACGAGATTGAAAACACGATAAAGGAAAACTCAAACATTGAACATATCACCGTGCAAATAGAACCCCTAACATTTGACGCAGAACTGATAGTGGGAAATTTTAAAAGGTGAAAAAATCAAACCAGTAAATCTTTTAAAGCATCAAGTAACTTATCTATCGTCTTGACTTTACCGCTTTCTTCTTTTATGCGTCCTTTTGCGATCACTACGGATGTTTTGCTTTTCCTTCACTCTTTTTATTCTATCCCTTATCCAATCCCAGTCATGATCAACGCTAAAGAAACATTTGAAGTTATCTTTTAACCACTCGTAATAGTCATCCCAGAGATACTGATAAAAAGCTTCTACTAAATCGTCAAAATCAATGTCTTTGGGGATTTCAATTTCATATTCTTCAAGTTTCTCTTCAAGAAACCATCTCACAATCCCCTTATCAAACATGCCTGTTTCTCCTTTATTTATCTGGTCTTTTTATATGATGGTTAATTTTATATTTGTCATAAACATCAAGTATTTCTTTGCAAAATTTTTCCATACGCTTATCGCCCTTAACTTTCGCTTCTTCATAAAGCCGAATTATAAATCTTTTACCAAACTCCGTTTGAGAATATGTTTTTTTAAGATAATTGTGCTCTGAACAGAGCGTTTGACCGTTATCCACAGTATTTGTGCCTCCATTCTGAATAGGAACTTTATGATCAGCGTGAATTTCAACCCCATCTTCTCTACCCCTACCACAAACAACACATCTGTAATTATCTCTTTTAAAAATCTGTTCTTTTACATCCGATGGAAATTCGTGTAATTCTCTATATTGTGCAAGATCAGGATCATACCTGTAAACACCCTTTTTAACTTTTATTAATAATCCTTGCTGATATAATTTGCGTATCTGCCTCCAAGTGTCTCTCGGTTTCTTTTTATATAGTTCCTTATATTTTTCCTCAACATAATCAACAACAGGACCGTGAGGCAAATCTTCTTTAGGATGTTTAAAAAAGTATTCCATAATTAAATCAGAAATTGTGACTCTTCCCCTGCTCATAATGATTCTATCATTTAATTATATCAAAGGTTGGCTGATTGACTTTTGCTTCACTTATTAATCTTTGCTTGGCTATCTCACAATAATTTTTATCTATTTCAACGCCTATCCCTTTCCTTCCAAGCTTTGCACACGCTACAAGGGTTGTCCCACTTCCAAGAAAAGGGTCAAGTATAACATCACCAACAAATGAAAATAACTTTATACATCTTTTAGGAAGCTCCAACGGAAAAGGAGCTGGGTGACCAACTCTTTTTTTGCTCTCTCCTGGGAAATTCCAAATACCGCTTGTCCATTCCATAAATTCTTTTTTGCTTATGTCTGATTTCCCACTTTTGCCCCTGTGCCATTCCTTCTTATAGAGAACCGCTATAACTTCAACAGGAGCTATAACATATGGAGCACTCGCACTTAACCATGAACCCCAAGCAGTTCTACGAGAAATATTGCCCTCGTTCCAAATTATTGTTGAACTATATTTCCAACCTACTTTTTTAGCTATCGTTATAATATCAGCATAAACGCTTTGTTGTCCTCCTTTATTCTTGTCCAATGGAATGTTCAAACATAATCTACCACCGTGTTTACTTAAAATATACGCCTTCTCCAACCAGTTTGCAGTAAATTCAAGATATTCATCATACGGTATGTCATCCTTAAAAGAATTGTACCTTACATCAACATTATAAGGCGGTGATGTCACTATAAGGTTAATTGTTTCGGGCTCAATCAGCTCGGTTTTTAAAAAATCATCATTAATTATCAAAATATCACCATTCAAAGCCGAAAAATAAATCTTTGTCATAATCACCTCATTACTTTTTTCTAATTTCTCAAAAATTTCACAAAAACACAACAAAATCCCTTGAAACTACATCCTCAAACTTCTTCATATCCTCAACATAAAACAAATGACCCAAACAATCACAATCAGAACTGCCAAAACCCCGCACAACTCTAAATCCAGCATCCAAAAAATTTTTTACAACTCTATGCTCAATCTCAGCATCAGTAGAAAAAACATTTATCACATCACAACCATCTACAGATAAAAGATAATCAATGTGCCAAAATAACTTTTTCTCCCGACTTAAATGCCTCTTAACTCTTCTATCAACCCCAAACTTTGCAGAACCAACATAAACATAAAAGCCAGCGAAAAAATCAATCAACCCAAGTCGCCCAACTTTTATCCGCCTGTTTTCAGAAAGATAAATCAACAAAAGATAGGTCATAGCTCCCTACCGATACACCTTCCATTTACAAAATAGCCACATATCTTGCAATGCTCCTTGAAATCAGACGATATTGAAGAACGCACATCAAGGTCTATTCTCTTTATCTGCGAAATCATATCCTCAATCTTAACCTTAAACTCTTCAAGCGTCTCATAAGTGTGCAAAACCTCAATTGGTAAATCAGGAAATTTCGTGAACAAAATATAAGAGCGAAAACTTTTCTGATGCGGATAAATTCTACTGAGAAGATAAGCATAAACTCCAAGTTGAACCTCATACTCAACACGCTTCCTCTGAATCTCCTCAACGCTCACATCATCCGTCTTAAAATCAACTATCTCCCATTGACCGTCAACTTTATACAACCTATCAATTCGACCCATAAGATAACTATCACCAAACTTCATGCTTATCCCATACTCACTGTGATGTTCGTCTGCAGAGAAAATCCTTCGCCCAAAATCTGAACTCAAGACCCTTTTAACCTCATCAAAGACGAACTCCTCAAGCACTTTTGATTTCTTCTCACTTGAAATTCCATTCTGATATATAACCGAACGCACCAATTCAATCAATCTATCGTCATCAATCCCAACTTTTAATTTCTCAAGCACTTGATGCACGATTCTACCCTTAACAGTTCCAACTATCTCATCTTTAAAGTCGTCCTCATAAGGCGGTGCTGTTATATCTTCAAACTCCTCATCAAAGACAAATTCTCGCTTTGGTTCAGGCAAACCGAGCCGGAACTTTAAATAAAACTTCATCGGACAAAGAGCAAAAGTTTGAAGTTGCGTTGCACTGAAAAATTCACCATACGGTTTTGATTCAAGCGGTTTTATAAAGATTTTCCCCTCATCAATCCCAACATCAATCTTAACCTCTGGAGAATAAACAACATCCTCAACAAAATCGCGCCCATGTCTAAAAATTTTAACCTTCACGCTATAATCCTGCAGTTCAACCCCACCTTTAAACATCAATTTCGTCTTAACTTCAAAATCATTGATTATATCCTCTTTACCTTTTATGTCAAGTGCATTCAAAATCCAATTCAAGTATGTTTCTTTATTCCCTTCACCATAAACCCCAGAAAGAATCAAAATATCCCTCGCCCTTGTCATCCCCACATAAAGAACTCTTTTCTCTTCAGCAATTTCTTTATGTTCCCTGATTAAGCGATGGACAACGCTTATCGGCAAATCTTTCACCTCTTCATAATTAAAACCAATCCCATAATCCACATCAAAGTTAAAATTCCTTCCTTTCTTTTTCTTGACCTCTTCCCCGAGGAAAGGCAAAACGACAACTGGAAACTCAAGCCCTTTAGCAGCGTGGATCGTCATTATCTGAACCGCATCAATTCCAGGCTCAACACTCGCCTGACCCTCACGAAAATATTCCCCGGAAAGAACTCTTAACTGTTCAACGAAATCATAAAGATTATTTAAACCCCTTGATTCAAACCCGCGTGCAACTTCAATGAGCTTTTGAACATTTGCGACTATCTGTTCCCCGCGCCTCATGGGAAGGACAGAACCATTGTAAGATGTATTCAAAATTATCCTTTGGATTAAAGACGGGATTGACACTTTATTTGCAACTTTTAAATCTTCCTCAAGCAAATTTACCGCCCTTTTAAGTCCCTCGGACGGCAACGGGTCATCAACTCGGGTAGCGAAACTTCTCACCTTATCCCAAAAACTTTCACCTCTACCATAAACCGAAATCCTAAAAATTTCAATATCGCTTATCCCAAAAAATGGCGATCGCAAAATCCCAACCAAAGCAACATCATCATTAGTGTTAACAAGGAACTTCAAATAATTTATAAAATCGTAAATCTCCTGCGTTTGATAAAAACCAATCCCGCTTGAAACAATGTAAGGTATGCCAAGCTCAATAAAAGCACTCTCAATCGGTTTCAAAATGTTCCTATTCCTTATCAAAACAGCAATATCCCTCGGCTTTATCCCTTGTTTCACACCATCTTTATAAACATAAGCACTTTCATCTTGAAGCAATGCGAGAATCCTTTTTGCGACGAACCTCGCTTCTTTAAGTCGCTCTTCATCCCCTTTCTCGTCCTCATCCTTAACCAATAGAATCTCAACTCTGCCGTCATCATCTATATCCCTGCCGACAACGATCGGGCTATATGAGACCTCATATATGCTTATCCTTTCACCCATAATTTTCTCAAAAACGACATTGACAAAACCAGCTATCCCCCTCAAAAGACGAAAACTTTCATCAAGCATTATCTTTTCACCATCGCCACTCAAACAAATCTCGTTCGCCGTGATGTCAAATACCTCAACATTTGAACCCCTAAAACCGTATATACTTTGTTTCTCATCACCCACGACGAAAAGTCTCGTCTTACCCGAAAAATCACCTATCAACTTTTTAACAATCTCATACTGTAAATAATTCGTATCTTGATACTCATCAATCATAATATACCTAAACCTTCGCGCAAGCTCATCTTGAACCTCTGGGACATCAAGGAGCTTGCTGACCTTCAACTGTAAATCCTCAAAATCAAGGTAACCGTTCATAATTTTAAAATTCTCATACTCATCGTTAATCTCATCATAAAGCAAAAGCAACAAACGAGCATACTCAACATATTGCCTGTGATCATCTAAATACGAATCAAATGTATCAAGTTTCAAATCCTTTATATCCCAAAAAACTTTCCTGACAAGCTCAATCTCCTTATAAATTTGCCTTTGAACTTGTCCAGGTTTTCTCTCAATCTCCTTTTTAAGCTTGCTTGAAACTTCACCCTTAGCAGTGAAAATATCATCCATAAATTTGCAAAAATATCTATAAGCCCCGCTGACATCACCACTTTGAAGCGAACTTTCAAATTGACCAGCAATTATCGCCTTTTCATCTCCAGCGAATATATGACCCACAAGCCCCCTCAAGACTTTAACCATTTGACTCCCCTTAAAAACATCTTCAACATATTTGAAAATTTTGCTCCGCCAGTATGAAATTATCTCATCATCACCTTTTGAATAAATATCCCGTTTTATCTTCTCAATTATCTCGCGCGACGAGATCATATCTTCAACCAAAGAATAAAAAGCGCCTATTTTGAGCTTTTTAACTATCTCAAAAAGTTTCTTCGCCTTTTCGTCCTCTCTTTTGAAAACATCCTTGATTTTCCTTTCAATGATTAAACCTATCGCTTGATTTCTTTCAGCCCCTTCAAGTATCTCAAAGTTAGCATCAACCCCAGCGGTGACGGCAAACTCGCGCAAAATCCTCGCACAGAAAGAATGAATTGTCCCAACTATAGCAGAAGGCATCGCATCCCTTACCTCTTCAAGCTTTTTTAGCTCTGTCCATCTCCTTTCAGCTCTTGCGTTTTCAATCCTACGCTCAATTGCCAAAGTCACCCTCTCTTTCAACTCGCTTGCTGCTTTCTCAGTAAAAGTGATCACAACAACACTTTTAACCGCATCCGCTATTTTCTCAAGCGAAAACCCTTTGACTATATCATCAAGAACACGAATATATTTCTCAATCAAAACCGTCGTCTTCCCCGAACCAGCATTCGCAGTAATGGATAAATGTTTCTGCGACGCTAAAACCTTTTCCTGATTTCGCGTTAAGTTCATAATCCCCTTTCATTCGCTATATTTCTTGGATTCAAAAATTGTTCCCACCTAAAAAATAACTCCGCCTCGGCTATCAAATCATACATACAATACTGCGCTATATCCCTGAACTTGCCCTCGCTGAAAAGTCTATTTATATCATGCCCAGTTATCCCGTGCGACTTTGGACTTTCTATCCCGAAAACCTTGCAATAAAAATCAAGTGAAAACTTCCTCATCATCCCAAAAAATGTAAACTCATCAAGCAAATCAATATGTGGCTCTCGCCTCAACCTGTTATATTCCATCAAATCACGACTCGGCTTTATACCAAGTATCGCAGACCTCAACATCAAAAATGGACAATCAAAACCTCTCCCGTTAAAAGTTATAAAAATCTCAAACCTTGAAATATACTCCCAAAACCTTTCAATTATCTCCTTCTCCGTTCCAGGAATAAATTTCACCTTCACCTTATCCTTTCTTGAGTTCTCAGAAGCATAGATGTTCAATATCTTCTCAATCTCAATCTCCCAAGTTTCAACCTCGTCAGATTGATAAAGCACAACCCCTTGCGATGAATCCACATTCAACATCCCTATCGCCACAACTTGCGCCGTCAACGGATAGAGATTTAATCTCTCTATTACCTTTGCCCTCTCCCTTTCCCTTCTTTCCTCCGTTTCCTCCTCCTCAACAAACTTCATCAAATACTCATACTGTGCCTCATCAAAATCCTCAATTGGAAATCCTGATGTCTCAATATCAAAAATGACCCGACTTTTCATATCTCAACCCCAATTTCTTATTTGAATTCCAAATTTAACCTCACTTATACGACAAATTTCAATGAAAGGACAACCCCAACAAATTTTACTAATTTTATCATCATGCGATGTCAAACCAAATTTACCATTAACAATCCCATCAACATAAACATTAACTTTTTCAACAGCCAAGTCAATCTTTTTCTTATACTCCTCCTCATCCAAAATTTTTTTGCTTCTCCTCCCTTCCCCCTTCTGCAAAACTCTCCCAATCCTTACATCACCGCGAACTATATAATTAACCCCTCCAACACCCTCCATCTCATAACCCCTGTCTTTGAAAATTTCCTCAGCAACTTTAATGTAAATCGGAATCTGAAGATGTATCCCCCTATCCAAATCATCCAAAGTCGGAACATATCTTCCCGTCTTATAATCATAAATCAAAAACTTATTCCCTTTCACATCAATCCTATCAATTTTCCCCTGAATTTTCACCCTCCCTATTTGAATTGGCTTATCCGTTGAAAGATTGACATCTACCTCCGCTCTACTTCCGATCTTGGGTCCGAAAGCAACCTCAAAATAAATCGGCTTATATTCCCTATATTCTATAGAACTTGCCTCCAGATCGATAAACTTCTTCATATTTTCAACCAGCTCATCAACCTCAACCTCCCAAAGCGGATGGTTTATCTCAAATTCGCTCGCCTTTTCAAGAGCAATTTCAACTATCAACTCCTTCGCCTTGTCAACATTTTCCGCAATACTTAAACCAAGCTCAACCCAACTATTGTAAAACTTATAAAGCACCTCGTGATATAAAATACCTCTTTCAATCGGCGTCAAAAGATCCTCTATCTCCTCAAATGTTCGCAAATTCAAAACCCTCTCAGAGAAATATCTGAAAGGACACTTACCATATGTCTCAAGCTGTGATATTGAAAAAATCCTTTCCTCGTGTTCCCCAAGTTTTATCTTCTCATCATAATAATCTGCTTTAATTATCCCTTTATATTCAGCATAATTTTCATCATGCGAATTGCTTCTGCTTATGTTAACCCTTGAAATATCAAAAATATATCTCATCTTATCTCCATAATCAGCGACAAGCTTTGGAAACTTCTCAACAACAAAATCAAATCCCCTTTCACCAAGTTCAAACTTCAAAAACCTGCCAAACTTATCATAAAGTTCAAGCATTGAAAAAATCCCACGGTCAAAATCATCCGACGACACCTTTTCAAATTCAACAACCTGTTCAAGAGAGTCAATAAACCTTGACCTAACGAGTTCGTTCTCCCCGTCCGTCCTCGGATAAGTCAAATAAAGATGCGTTTTGAAATTTACAACACCCTGATAGAAAAGATAACGCTCGTCAAGCTTATGCCTCCACTCCGTTTTTCTAAGCTCTTCACTTAAAAATACCTCTGGCTCATACACAGATGGAAACTCCGTATCAACAAGCCCAGCAATTATCATAACATCAAAATTCAAACCTCTTGTCTCTTCAAGTGCCGTCACATAAACGCCATAACCATACTTTTGCCTTATATTGTATCTTACCCTTGAAATTGCCTTCTTTATCAAGTCAACATAAAAATTAAACTTGTACCTTTCCCGTCTTTTCATATTGAATTCAAAAACCTCAAGGACTTCATCAACGACTTCAATAAACTTCTGATAAGCCCGCGCATCCCTTTCAATTTCATCGTGTACAGCCACACTTCTCGGAAATTTCAAAATTTGCTCCTCAACCCTTAACAATCTCAAAACTTCCCTCAACCTCTCCTTAAATTCAGAAGGTGTCATCATCTCGGCGGAAAATTTATCCACTATTTTCATAAGCCCCTCAAAATCAAGAAGTGCTTCATTAAATAGATTTAACTCGCGCACGAGCTGGTTATATTCATCTTCGTCGCTTGTCACATCAAGTTTCGCCTTTATAAAATCAATTCTCCTCTCAACTCGTTCCTTCCAAAACTCACGACCGCTTTTTATCTTCAATTCCTTTGATGCAGAATAAATGTTATCTGGCTTGAGCTCACGCCCCGTCCCAGCACAAAAATCAAAATATGAGCTCATCAAAACCTTAACAATCCCACCTATTGCGTAATCATTTGCAGGTATATCAAGAAGAGAAATTATCGCGGAAACTAAAGGCGACCTTTCAAGATAAAACCTATCAGTTATATTTGCTGGAATCCCATAAATAGGAAAAATCTCCCTGAAAAGATTCGTATATTTTTCAGGTCGGTAAGTCGCAACACAAATTTTGCTTAAATCAATATCGGACCTTTCATTGACTATGCTCTTAATCAAACGAGCTATCGTCTTCACCTCATCTACCCTGTCCTTGGCTTCAATTAAGGTGACAAAATCCTTCGCATTATACTTATCAAACTTCAAACCAATATAATTGAAAAGATACTTGTTTAAATACCTTGCGAATTTATCATTTTCCGTCTTCGGCTTTACCTCAAGCTTTTCAAAACCAGCATCAAGAAATTTATTATAACATTCGTCAAGATGACCGAAAAGATTATTGTTTTTCTCAAAATAATCAAACAAAATCACAATCCTTAAACCATCAACCTTTGTGAGCATCTTTATCAAGTTTATCTCCGGAAGGCGAAAAACGGAAAAACCATCAATGAAAACCGAATCAACTTCAAAAAAAGCATTCCTAAAAATTAAATTCGCATTTTCAATCGTCAAGATATTGTTCAATTCTTTGAAAATCCCCGGCACATCTACAAACGAATTGCTAAGCAAAAGACCCTCATATTTTTCATATATCAAAGCGATGTCTTTAAGCTTTACCCTATCTTCCCCTCTCCGAACATTGTCAATTTGTTCCAACAAATCCTTTGGATAAATCCCATCCTCTTTTAATCCAACTATCGTATCAATCAACTTATTCACTGTTCCTTTTGGAAGCTCATTTCCTGTCCCAGGTGGTTTAAAATATTCAAGTTGCTCAATCACACTATCTATTACCATTTGAAAAACAAGCCCTTGAATTGTCTCCGATATAAGACGCTTAGGCTTTTCAACACCCGAACTGAAATACAATTTCCTTGCGAACAATTCAAGCGTAAAAAGGTTTAATTCAGGAGCAATGTTCCCTGGCGCATAACTTAAAAATTCCCTTTGCAACTCCCTTATCTTCCTCCTTGTCGGCACAATATAAATAAAACTCTTAAACTCCCCACGCTCTATCCTACTCTTTATCTCCTCTCGCACATCAAAAACTTTTCTACCCGCTGGAAAACTTAAAATTACACCCATTTCAAAGCTAAACTTTAATTTCCAAACCTTGCAAAAATTTAAATACCATGGGATTCAAAAACAAAAATCTACTTAATAGAATTAACCACCGCTCACATATATAACCCAACCCTGAAATCTACCTCCTTAAAGTCGCCACAGCAACACCCAACTTTGCCAAATCCCACTCATAGATATTAAAAACATATGGCACCTTTTCATCCAATTTGGAATCTTGTATGTTGGGTTCAATTACTACCAAATACCTCAAATCTCCCCTGTGCATAATCACAGGCAAATCAACAACAACCTTACCAAGGTAACGACCATCAAGGTTGTATAAAAGAAAATATCCATAACTTCCCTTAGGCATCTTCTTCTTAGAACTGTAATAATGAACCATAACCACACCAGAGTGTTCAATCAGCCCCCATAATCTAGCATCATACGCCTTTTCCAAGGTATCAACAGAATAAGTCCTTAATCTCTTGATCTCACTCCATAATCCCTTAGGTTTCTCAAAATTAATTTTCTCCTTTGAATCTACCTTATGCAAGGTCACGCCAGTAAAATCGTTTGCCTCAACTACATAACCCGACGAAATTATCAAATCACCCCCTAGGAAACCTCTATAAAAGTAGCTTTGATATCCCCAATCAATATCCTCAGTATATGTTTCTTTAACTTTACCATCATCATAAATCAAAGTTAGAAAACCAGAATACTCATGTCTTGCCGAAGGCGGATGATGGACAAATATCCTTCCAGAATCATCAACTGCAATATGCTTAATTATCAAGCCGGGTTCAGAAAATTGAAAAACTTTTACCAACTCCCCCCTCAAATTATAAACTGTAAATCTCGCGTTTATATGATCATAAATATAAATCAGACCATCCTTTGATAAATCAAATCCTTGAATCGCTTTAAATTCGCCAGGTCCAGACCCTACTCCACCAAATATCCTTAAAACATTACCCGAACTATCTAATACCCATATTTTCCCCTGCGATCTATTGCATATAACCAAAAAACTATCAATATAAGCAATACTTTGAACGATATCATAATCCAAGAAATCTTTGCCGTTGTTTTTAATCCTTATTGATTTTACAAACTTAACAACTTCGCTTAATTTAACATTTTTATCTTGCTCACCACCGAAGCTAACGATGAAATGAAAATTGAAAAGGCGAGATAGAGCAAACAAAAAGAACAGAAAAATCAATAATATAAAAATAACCGCTTTTTTACTTTTCATCATCATTTAACCCTTTTCTTTTTAATCGCATCTTCCATGTTCTATTGTTTCTCGCTTCGCCCGAAGCATGCACTCAAGCCCTTCAAAACCGCATTCCCAGCTAATATAACGGTCAAAAGTATATCTTGTTCTAATCTGGATAAGCGATGGAAAACCAAAGGTAATCTCAACCCAATTACAAAGCCGTGGTACTAATCTCACCCCCATTTCTATCCACCTACCTTTATAAAATGTTGGTATTGGAGAAAGTTTTCCGGGATCATCATCCTTTGTCTGTGAATAGAGTAAAGCAAAAAACAAAAGCATCAAAAATGGAAAAATAACCTTCTTCATTTTACTTTTCTCCTTTTGTTTTTAGTTTTATAAAAATTAAACAAGAAATCAAAGCAAAATTCAAAAATAAATGTAAAACATCATTTCTACCCCCAACCAACCTTCCAAAACATCCACAATTCCAAACAAAAGCATCAAGCCTAAAACAAACTCAAAAAACGAAAAAATATATGAAAATTTTCTTTATCAAGTCCTATATCCCTTTCTTCAAATTCTCCCATCTCTTGATACTATTCTGCAATCCTTTCCAAAAATTATATATGCTCGGATTGTTATAATTGGCAATCTTTGTCTCAACTATCTTAAACTTTCCCTCAGCTAAATCCCGCTTGCCCAATTTGAAATAATATTCATATAACAACATATCCGCAAAAAGACCAACCTCATCATTTCTTACCGTTGAAATCCCCCAAAAAAGAAACCGCCTTATCATATAACTTATCATTAAAATTATCACCACATATCCTGTTAAGCGCGCCAGAAACTGAAAACAAACATTGAACCCCAAACCAATTCCTATAATCAGGACTTTCAACTATGTCACTGTATCTATCAATCAAATCCTCCCAAATCTTTAACGCCTCGTCAAATCTTTCAGTTAAACTATTACATATGCGAGATTATCCCAAGTAACACAAATATAACCCCTGAACCTTTCGTCATCACCATACTTATCAATCACATACTTTGCGTATCTTTCGGCTTGAGCAAAATACTCGGGTTTAGGACTATAAATTGACAAACGCAAATAAATGTCAGCGATCGTGTTATATAAAAAGAATCTGACAACATCATCCATAACATCTTCACCAGATAAAATCTCCTCCACCCTTCTAACCCTCTCTTTACCCTCACTTTCACTTGTGATTAAACTTATCTCAAATCTACCCGGTAAACCCTTCGCCTTTAAAAATCTATCAACAACTTGAAAGTCAAGGCGTGATCCCCTCACATTTAACTCCATCCAACTCGGTGAAGATGAAATATCCGGCTCCAAAGCTTTACCAGTAGATTTATCCTCCTTAACTGAACAAGCAAAGAAAAAAAGCAACAAAATTAAAACCTTAAACCTCACAACTATTCCTTAACGCAACGAGTTCTCATCATTAACATATCGCAAAATTTTACGATAAAATAAATCCAAATTCTTATAACTATTTGAATTTAAAGCATAAGTATAAATAATCCTTCCTTCATCGACAAATAAAGATAACACATCAACTTTTGGCGGAAGCCTAAATTTTATCGTGTCAAGTTTAAACAATATGGATTTATCATAACCATTCTTTTCAAGGAAACCCAAAAGCGTTGAATTAACTCTATCGCTTAAAAGCAGAAACTTTAAACCTTATTATTTTGGTCAGCGATTTATCAATTCCAAAAATTTCTCCCGTATTTGGATCCAAAGTTATCCCAAAAACTTCACGATCAAGTAAATATGTCTTAACAAATCTTCCATCAATACTATAAATATGAATTAACTTACCCCCACTATGTCTTTTAAAAGGTGTTCCAGAGTATAACGCATAAATATAATCATTTGTAACAAATATGTCTATATAACCTCGGATTGCTCGTTTCGTGTCTAAAGCCATCACAGGAAACCCTTGCAAAGATTCAACTTTATATCGCGGTAAAACCTTCAAAGGACCATGAAATCTTTTTTCCAACTTTTTATCCTTATATACATCAATAAAATCAGAAAATGTTGCGTTTAAAATACAATATAAACTATTTGGGCTTACTTTTAATTTACCTTGCATAGCTGCCTTATGTATATCCAGAGGAACCCCACTCTTTCTTCCAGGAAGCAGTTCGCCAAATGTTTCCTTTTTCTTTCCAGAAAAATTATATAAGCTAACACGACCATCGCTTAAAAAATCAAGCACTCCAATAATAGAATCATTGATAACATGAGCATAATAATTTCCAGCTCCTTCAAATGATATTACCTTATCAACCTTACACATACCGTCTATTAAGGAATAAATTGTCAGGCGATTCAATGACACATCAAAAATACTAAATCTGAATTCATCACCTGGGATATAATTTAAAGCTACAGCACTTCTAATCTCTCCAGGACCAGAACCCTCTTTACCAATTGAAGCAACCAAATTATAATTACCCCTATCATAAACTTGAATTTTCCCTCTACTACCAAGAGGTTTTCTATCATTCAGTATAAGATAACGCCCAAGGCAAATTATGCCCTCAACTTCTCCTAACGAATCATCCTGTATCACAACTTCGCCAAGTAAAATCTGCCCTTTGAAAAATCTCATTTTCATATAATTATCAATCAAAAAATAAAGACCAACAAACATTAAACACAAAAATATAAACCCAAAAACCAAAAATCTTTTTCTTTTAAACATAAAATAAATAATTCTCTCATTTTGTTAAAATTTGAGCACGCTTAATGCACACCCACAGAAAAAATCACTGGGGTTGACACGATGAAGGGCTATAATATGCGCCCGGTTGAATTATAATGACATGACCAAAATTTATATAACATGTGGCGTTTGGATCATTACAGCAAGTTCCTCCTTCAGCTAACACATCACTAGCAAATATTCCCCACAAAGCAAAATATAAAGATAAAACTAAGAGCAATATAAGCCCCATAACCATTAAATGCTTCATTTTACCTTCCTCCCTTTGTTTTTAACTTTACAAAAATTAAACCAGAAATTAAAGCCAAATTTAAAAACAAATGAAAAAGGTCATTCCTACCCCCAACCAACCTCCCAAAACATCCACAATCTCC
>NZ_FAOO01000022.1:0-4957 GCF_900070205.1 Candidatus Thermokryptus mobilis
AAAAAAGCCGTGGCAAAAGCCACGGCTTTGAAAATTGAAACTTAACCTAACCAATTATTTCGTTCCACCATTGACTCTCGTCTTTGAATAAAGGTCATCGGATGTCTGCTTAGGTGTATTCGGATTCGTTGAAACCTCACTTTGCGGATAGAACAAGCGTTGCGGGAACTGAGTCCCACGCTTTGGAGTAAGCCAAACTATATTTCCATCCCCATCAACATAATTTACCCTATAATCAATCCTGCGCAAAAAGTTAAACACCTCAACTTGATGCATCAACGCAAGATACATCTCGTTTAGAATCGCCTGTAGAACTTGTGTTTGATCATTTCCAAAATCTGCCGGGGTAAGATTTGTGCTCAATGTAGTCCCAAAAATGTTATTAACATATGTCCTTGCTTGATTTAAATAATTCACTGCATTTGCCAAATCTCCCTTTCTAGCGTATGCCTCTGCGATCAAAAGTAATGTCTCAGATGCCCTTATAACCGGGAAATAAGCATTCGTTGCATAGGCACGCGTGGTATTCAAGTCATTGCTATCAGCTGTAAAATAATAATTAAATCGCCCAGCTTCGCTAGCCCCTCTTGAACCAAGCATCTTGGTCGCAAAACATTTCAAAGCCCTAAGATAACCCGACCTATCAACAACGATGAATGAATACCAAAGATTCATATTACCTCCTTGCACTGTTCCATGCGTAAAAACGAAGTCATCAGCACCGTAACCTGCTGCGGGCGCAGTTCCAGTCCTCGTTGTTGATGTTATCCCATTAAGCCCAGCTTGTATGACCTGGTCAAGAATTGTTGTCGGATAATTATCCTTTCTTGCCAAATGCATCAGATATCTCGCCTTTGCTGAATACGCTGCCTTTATCCACTTTGCTACCTTTCCACCGGTTGAGTAAATATCTTGTGGAAGGTCAGCCGTGTTTTGTTGTAAAACTTGAATGCCCTCGTCAAGCGCAGCTATAGCAGCATTATAAACATCAATTTGATTGTCATATTTAGGCGTCAATGTTTTCTCCGGCTGAGCTGCCTCCGAATATGGAACATCACCCCAAAGAGCAGCAACATTTCCCATGTGTATTCCCTCAAGAACTCTAGCTGCACCATACAAATTCATAAATCCCTCATCTTTCGCCTTTGCCTGCGTTATTTTCAGATTCGTCAAAACACGGGTATATGCCAGAAACCAATCATTTGAAAAATCATTAGCCGTTATATTATAAATATCAAAAGATGCAAACTGCCTATCTGCACCTGTTGCCTGTTGAGCCCAAACAGCCGCAAGCTTGCTCGGGAATCCTTCATAAAATTCAATAAATGCTGCCTGAGCCCCTACAAATATTTTCGGTGACGGTGCTGTCGTAGGCGAAAGCGGATCTGTATCATAACCTTTGACATAATCCTCCGTTATCTTTGAGCAACCAGCTATAAATAAGATCATTGCCAATGCGACAACCATTAAACTTATTATTTTCTTCATTTTACCTGCTCCGATTTTTTCTTTTTAAAAATTTAAAAAGTAGAAGGGAAGACAGCTTTCACTGCCCTCCCAAAACTTTTATTTAATAATTGATGCTAATTGTGAAGATAACGCTCTTCATAGGCGGATTATTGAAGTAGTCAAGCCCTTGACCATTCGTCGGTCCAGTAAGGTTCGTCTCTGGATCAATCCCAGTATACTTCGTCCATATCTTAAAGTTCCTTAAGATGAGCCCAAGATCAATGCTCTCAAGCCCAAATCTCCTCAACGGAATGTTAACCGTGAGCGAAACCTCTCTTAATTTGACATATCCGCCATCCTCTATAAATTGCTCAGCCGGTCCAGTAAATCCTGAACCAGGACCGGACCAGAAATAATACTCATCAACAATTACCGGTCCACCACCAAAATCTGCAACATAACCACGGAACGAAACTGAGCCATCAGGATTCCTTACATAAGTTTTCCTTGTTGGGAAACGTGATATCATGTCGTTTGGAGTTAGACCAAGGTAATTCTTCAAGGTATTCGCCTGTTCAGGTGTCAGAGTTGTCCACCAGTTCTGGTCTCCATGGGTTCCGAAATAATACAAAGCTCCCTTTGTCCCGTTCCAAATTTTTCCACCCTTGGAGATGTCAACTACAACATTGAGAGTTACTCTTCCATATCTCAAAGTGTTGATTATACCAGCCCTCCAATCAGGGTTAGGATCTCCAAGGACACCATAAGTTGGTGATGGCACCGGGAAGCCATTATTGTCAAGTCTTATATCCCCTTTCTTAAAGCTATATTGCTTGTCACCTATAGTAACAGTTGTATCCTTCTCCCATCTTTCCCACCTTGATCCATAGATCACGCCGAGCTGATATCCAGTAACAGCTCTTGAGCTCGGATCAACAAAACCAGCAAGACCAACGGACTCAATCCCGGGAGCAAGTTCAACGACTGTGTTTTTGTTCCGTGACCAGTTAACAATTGTCGTCCAGGAAAGACCAGCAAACCTTAACCATTCAGCTGTAACTTGAATCTCGGTCCCCTTGTTCTCTATCTTTGCAGTATTAGCCCACCTTGATGAGAAACCACTTGATGGCGGGATAGCAACATTTAAGATTGCATCCCATGTCTTATTAAAGTAACTCGTATAACTTAAGCTTAACCTGTCATTGAAGAACTTCAAATCAAATCCGAACTCTGTTTCCTGCGTCATTTCAGGTTTCAATTTCGGATTCCCCAGCTGTGAGGACTGAACTGACCCACCACCGTAGTATACTGCATTTGTAACTGGACCCCAGCCATTTCCGAAGCTTGCATTCACATAATATGTTTTCGTCACATATGCTGGCGGTCTAACACCAGCAAGCCCAACTGCAGCACGAACCTTTCCAAACGAGAGAATCGGTTGCCTTGAAAAAACGGGCAACTTTGTAAATTCCCACGCAACGCTTCCGGATGGGAAGAAATATGTCATTCCAGCTTCAGTCCCATAAGTTGATGCACTCTCATTCCTTCCACTCAAACGAATATATAACTGATCAAAAACATCAAGCCCAAGCTCTCCGTAAAATGCACCAGTTCTAACAATCGCTCTACCTTCATCAGGCAAATAATCAAGCGTGTTAAGAATGTATGGTGGAGCATCTGTCAAAATAAATCTTGTCCCCTGAACAAATGTATTATCCGTTTGCTCATGGTCAAGGTGGAAACCAAGCAATAAAGAAGAATTGAGAATCGTCCCAAATTGACGCTTGAATCTGATCATAAAATCAGTGTTAAGCTGATACTGCGAAATCACTTGCCTTGTCACCCTACCCGTTGGAACACTAGCATCTTGATACGGCCAGAGCTGATTTCTCCTGTCAGTATAATAGTCAGCCCCAATCCTATATGTGAGATTTAACCATTTGAATGGGTCGTAGCTGATCTCAGCGCTACCAAAAACTCTATCTGTAAAGAACAGCGTGTTATTTTTGTAAATTGTAAAAAATGGATTATTATAACCGACACCACGAGCTGGATCACCCTCAGCGTTTCTATATGACCTATGCGAGTTAGGAGTTATAGCACCCGTTGGTGATTTATAGTTTACAAGATACGGCTGATTGTTGAAATCAGGTGGAGTTCTATAAGCGCCAAGCAAAAGACCACTTATGTTTGAACCCTGCTGAATTCTATTAGTTGATGTCTTAACATATGCAGCGTTTATCCTTGCTGTTATATTCTCCGCAAACCTCCTTGAAACATTACCGCGAATTGATGTCCTCTTGAAATCACTGTTAGCAAGTATAATGCCCTGTTCGATTAACCTTTCAGCATTTAGATAAAATGTCCCCCACTCATCACCACCGCTTATCTCAATTGAATAATTCTGAGTTATCGGCTTGCGGAAAAGCTCTGTCGCATGGTCATATGTATCCTTTGACCTTTTCACAAGAATTCTTGAATATGGATAATCAGGTCTTTCTAATGAATCAGGACCGCCAGGTCTATCAGCTATCCTATCACCCCAGCTCAAAGGATAATTAAACACAAAATTACCATATATACCTTGTCCGAATTCCCTTTGCAATGGGAAAGGTCTCAAAAGCTCAGAACGGTGAATCCTTGACTTAAGCGATAACCTCACCTTCCTTTGGGCTGAAAATGTCCCTGACTTCGTTTTGATAACTATGACACCGTTTGCAGCTCTTGCACCCCAAATAGCAGCTGCTGCAGGACCCTTCATAACCTCAATTGACTCAATATCCTCCGGGTTTATATCAACATTTCTTGAAATGGTTGAGACATTCCCAACGCTCGCACCAAATGTTGAATTCCATATCGGGACACCATCAACAACTATTAACGGTTGATTTGCCGTCTGAAGCGACCTCGGACCACGAAGAACTATTCTCGTTGAGGCACCCGGATCGCCAACCGTCTCAATCGTGAAAACACCAGGCGCTTTGACAGCAATTGAAGAAATCACATTTGTATAACCACTTCTCAAAATCTGTTCTCCTGTCACACTTGAAACCGATGTCCCAAGCTTTGCCCTCTCTTCCTCAGTTCCGATAGCTGTTACAACTATCGGGCTTACCGTTATAAGCCCTGGCGCAAGGCGGATATTTACAGTCACTGTATCCCCGGGGGTAACCCGAACGCTTTGCCTGAACTCTTGATAACCGACATACTTTGCAACAAGGGTATAACTTCCAGGGACAACATTTCTTATCAAATAATATCCTTGAACATCGCTTGCTGCACCATACACCGTGTTAAGCAAAAAGATGTTTGCCCCAGGAAGTGGCTCCCCTGTCTGCGCATCTGTTATCCTACCCCTTATTGCACCTAACTGTGCAAATGTAGTTGCAACCATTAAAAACATCAATACTAAAACGATAAGAAGCTTTTTCATAGCTTTACCTCCAAATTAAGTTTTGGAAAAGATACAAGATTGAGAATTGAATTTATTCGGTAGTTGTTTTTAAGA
>NZ_FAOO01000022.1:5545-23655 GCF_900070205.1 Candidatus Thermokryptus mobilis
TAGGCAATATCAAATCGCGGTAAACACACCTCCTTATTTTATTTTTGCTATTTAGGCAGGTGCTTACAAACCAGAGAATCTGTCTATTAAGTCTATCTTCAAGGTGCGCTTCCAAGAAGCAAATTCACCTATAATATAATAAAAAATTTATCGCTTGTCAAGAGGGACAACCCATAAAAACAGCAAAGTTGATTTTATAAAACACATTTTGTAAAATTTAACAAAAGCAAATAAAGGTCTTACAACAAAAATGAAAGATATGAGTTTGTTTGAACAACTTGTCTTTATACTATACACTCAAGGATGGGAACAACTCGGTAAAATTCCAAACCCTATAAGTGGGAAAATCGAGAAAAAACTTGACGAGGCGAAATTTACAATTGAACTCCTTGACATGCTTAAAGAGAAAACAAAAGGAAACTTAACAGAAAACGAAATGAGATTCCTTGAATACTCAATCTCTCAACTCAAGATAAACTACTTCTTTGAGGTTGAAAACGAGAGGAAACAAAAAAACGAAACCACTCAAAAAAATGAATCATAAATAAAAACCACATTTCAATGAGATTTGGCATAATTGGAAACATCAAAAAAGAAGCACTTTATGAAGTTGTTCTAAACTTAACAAGACAACTTGAAAAAGATAAAATTGAATTCATCGTCCAAAAAGAGATCGCCGAAGGGATAGAGCAAAGATTCTCTCACAGCGTTGACCCGAGGTTGGAATTAGATGAACTTATTGAAAATTCAGACATGATAATTTCTCTCGGCGGTGACGGAACGATACTTTCAACAGCTCGTATCATCGGGCATCGCCAAATTCCAATACTTGGTGTCAACCTCGGAAAACTTGGCTTCCTTGCTGAGGTCTTGCCAAGCGATGCGTTTGAATTCATAAAAAGGATTTGCAAAGGCGACTACAGAATTGAGGACAGAATGGTTCTTGAGGCAAAAGTCAAAGAGGAAGGTGTAATCTATTTCGGTCTAAATGATATCGTCATTGATAAAGCTGGCTCAACAAGGGTGGTTGATATAGAAACCTACATAAACGACGAATATCTCATAACTTACACCGCAGATGGATTAATAATATCAACACCGACTGGTTCAACAGCATATTCACTTGCAGCCGGTGGTCCAATTGTCACACCATCAAGCGAAGTTATAACATTAACACCAATTTGCCCACACACATTGACGGCAAGACCAATCGTCATCCCAGACGATAGCATAATAAAAGTTAAAATTGAATTTTACGACAAAGAAATTCTGCTCACAGCAGACGGTCAAATTGAACACAAACTTAAACCACCAGTTGAAATTTTAGTTAAAAAGGCGGATTACAAAATTAAACTTGTAAAACGCCCTGAGGTAAGCTACTTTGACCTTTTGAGGTCAAAACTTATGTGGGGAAAAGATTTAAGGGTTAAAGGAAACAGAAAACAAAAATAGGAGGTGAAATGCCAACATATGAAGATGCATTAAAACTTCTCTTTGAATACACTGAAAGTGAAAACTTAAGAAAACACGCCTTCGCCGTTGAATCAGCAATGAGAGCATATGCAAAAAAATTTGGAGAAGATGAGGAAAAATGGGCTATCGTTGGACTATTGCACGATTTTGATTATGAAAAATTCCCAACACCAGACCAACACCCATGGGTTGGCTCAAAGATACTTGAAGAAAGAGGTTATCCAGAAGACATAAGAAAAGCAATACTTGGACACGCAAATTATACCGGCATCCCAAGAGATACGCTTATGGCAAAAGTCCTTTACGCTTGCGATGAACTCTGCGGTTTTATAACAGCAGTTGCACTTGTAAGACCAAATAAAAAACTTGATGAGGTCACAGTTGAATCCGTAAAGAAAAAGCTAAAAGATAAAGCATTTGCAAGATCCGTAAATAGAGAGGATATATACAAAGGGGCTGAAGAACTTGGCGTACCGCTTGATGAACATATACAATTCGTAATTGACGCAATGAAATCAATAGCGGATAAACTCGGTTTATGAATTTAACAATTTACATCGGCATCGCCATCGGGATAATTTTACAGGGAGAGATCGGATTAATTGGAGCCGGACATTTGATAAGCACAGGAACTGTTAACTTTTGGCTCGTCGTCTTAATTGGAACTATTCTCTCCACTGTAAATGGGGAGTTTTTCTTCACGATTTCAAGGTTAAGTTCAAAACTTATAAAATCAAAAAAGTTGAACGATGGAATTACAAGGGCTAAAAAATTGATTGATAAATATGACGCCCCACTTCTTCTTTTTTCAAGGTTTGTATACGGGATAAGAAACCTGATACCGATTGCCTTTGCATTCACTGATATAAAACATGTTGAATTCTCAATTTTAAATGTCATCGGCGCTTTAATCTGGGCTATAACCTTCACAACTATGGGCTTTGCCTCTGGAAAAGCAATTTCTTTATTTCTTGATTTAAAAAGATATCAAATGCTAATACTCGGGATAATCTTGGGAATCGCTTTCGCAAGCGCGATGTTAAAAATTTCAAAAAGGAGGATAAACTATGAAAAAAGATAAATTATCCCGCCGTGAATTCGTCCAATTGACTGGTTCAATCTTGATCACTTCAATGACAACTTCAACGCTTCTGATACTTCTTCACGGTTGTAAAAAAGAGGATTCAAACCCAGTCCAACCACAGGATAAAACCTTCACAATAAAACTGAGAGAGCATCCAGAACTTTCTCAAGTTGGCGGGTTTAAAACATTCACCGTTAATTCAACACCAATAATTGTCTTTAGAACGGGACAAACAACTTTCAAAGCTCTTTCGCTTATATGCACACATCAGGGCTGTACCGTTAACTGGGTGAATTCATCAATGCAATTCCAATGTCCATGCCATGGCTCAAAATTTGATAAAGATGGAAATGTAATCCAAGGACCAGCGAGCAAAAACCTCCAATCTTATAGAACGGAGTATAAAAGCGACACAGACGAAGTCGTGATTTACCTTTAAAATTTCACCTTGAGACGAAACGCTCAATTATTGTTTCAATTCTCTCAAAATCGTATGGTTTCTCAATGAAGCCATTAAGTCCTTCCTCAGCCATCAGTGTTGCTGGTGATGGCTCAGTAAGGTAATATCCGCTTGTAAGAACAACACAAGCCGAAGGATTTATTTGACGAATTTTTCTGAATGTAGTTATGCCATCTATCGTCGGCAACCCGATATCAATAATTGCAAGGTCAATTTTATCAATGTTCATTTTGTAAAGTTCAATCGCTTTGTATCCATCATCAGTGTCAATCACAGTGTAACCTCTTGAAAGGAGATACTCTTTCAAAAGATATCGCAAACTCTCTTCATCCTCAACTATAAGCAAGGTTGCATGGGTAAGCTTCTCAACCTCAACTTCTAGTTTTTCTTCAACTTTCCTTTCAACCGCTGGAATAAAAATATAAAAACAAGTTCCCTCACCTAATTTTGACTCAAATGTTATATACCCGCCATGGGATGTGACAATCTTATAAACGATTGAAAGCCCAAGCCCTGTCCCTTTATCAGATGGTTTAGTTGTGAAAAATGGCTCAAAGATTTTACTTCTTATTTCCTCCGGTATCCCGATACCTGTGTCAGCAATTGAGATTTCAACATAGTCCTGAATTTTTGCGTCTGGGAACTTATGCTTAATTTCTTTATGAGAGACATTTCTCGCTCCGATTCGCAAAGTCCCACCTTCAGGCATTGCATCTCTTGCATTTATACACAGATTCATCAATGCCTGGACCATCTGTCCATAATCAACATTTATGAATTTTATAGCCTCGTCCACATAGGTTTCAACTTTTATATTTTCAGGAAAACTATGTGTCACAAGCATTTTGATCTCAGCAATAAGGTCCTTGACATCAACTGTGGTTAATTTTCCACCCTCTCTCCTTATAAAGTTCAAAAGACGCCTTGTTATATCCGCCCCTCTTTCTGCGCTCTTTCTTATTATCTCAATGACCCTCAACACTTCCTGTTCCTGTGTTGGGATTTTTCTCCTTAGAATTTTAAGCCCAGTTTGAATTGAAGCAATGACATTGTTGAAATCGTGAGCGATACCTCCGGCGATTGAACCGATTGATTCAAGCTTTTGAAACTGCAACATTTGTGCTTCAAGTATCTTCGCCTCGCTTATATCTCTCTTTATCGCAACAAAATTTGTTATGTTCCCCTTACTATCAAACAACGGGAATATCACCATCCATTCATAATATAAATCACCGTTTTTCCTCTTGTTGATCAACTCCCCTTCCCATATACCCCCACTTAATATCGTATTCCACATTTTCTCATAAAAACTCCTGTCTTGCTTACCACTTTTTAAAATTCTCGGGTTTTGACCCAGTACTTCATAAACCTTATACCCGGTCATTTTCTCAAACGCTGGATTAACATATTCAATTCTTCCCTGTGTATCAGTTATCATAACTGCTTCGGTCAGATTCTCAATAACTTTGCTAAGTTTGAAACGCTCATATTGAAGTTGTCCCTCCTGAGTCATATCTTTAGCTATCGCAATGTAACCATTTAATCTTCCATCCGATGAGAAAACTGGCTCAACATCAATAGCCAAAATTAACTCCCTTCCCCTAAAAGATTTAAACGGGAGTATCTCCCTTACCCTACCACCTGAAAACTTCAAGTTTTTAACTTTATCAATAACTTCCGGACTTAAAAAGTTGAATATATTTAAACCGACAAGACCTAAGTCAGCGTCTTGGATGTCAAGTATTCGTTTGATTTCCGGGTTAAAATAAAGAATTTTCCCTTCTGCATCTGTGTGCAAAATCCCTACCGGAGCGTTATCAAGAACAGTTCTTATAAATTTTTCCGAACTTTTCAAAAGGTCAAACAACCTTGCATTTTCAATGGCACTTGCCATTTCAGCACAAATGTTAACTCCAAGTTCAACTTCATCTTTTTCAATTTTCACATCCCTGCAAAAATAAACATCAACCCTACCAATAAATTTTTCCCTATGAACGATCGGAAAGATAGCAAAGGTTTTAATCCCCTCGCTCAAAAGAACTTCTTTGATATCAGCGGACACATTTCTTTCAGCACTTTCAACAACTATTGGAAATGTTTTCTCAAATCTATACCATGGGGTATAATTCATTAAAAACCTAATGTTCCTCTCCTCAAGCCCACGTGAGATTACACACCTAAAAGAACCATCATCGTTAATCAAAAATATAGCCATCTTATCAGCTCTAAAATTTTCAACTATCAAGTTTGAAACAACGCTCAAAATTTCATCTATATGAAGATTAAAGCCAATCGCCCTTGAAACCCTGTTAAGTATATTTAACTGCCTTAATCTTCTTATGGCTTGATTATACAGTTCGGCGTTTCTAAACGCACTTGAAATTTGAACCGAGATACGAGCTAAAAATTCCCTATCTTCCATTTTTATGCCGTCAACCCTATCGCTCTCAACATTCAAAATCCCGATAACTTCATCTCCTATCTTCAATGGCACATCAAACTCTGATCTTATGCTTGGATGCTCCTGAATGTATCTCTCATCTTTAAGGACATCAGGTGAATAAACAGATGTGCGGAATTGATAAGCGTAATTTATCAAACCTTTAGCACCAAAGTTTAACTCCGGGATGAGATATTTCTCTTCAAAGCCGATGGACTTAAGAAGGCGAAACTTTTGCTCCTCCTTGTCAACAAGATAAATTGAAAAACGATAGTATCCGAGCGAATCTTTTAAAATTTTCAAAATTTCCTCAGCCGAGTCATCAATCCTTACATTTGAGAGCAAAGCATTATCTATCTGCGAGATGACGAAATTTTCAAAGTCCTTTCTTTTCAACTTGTCAATCAATTCAATTATCTTTTGACCAAGTTCAGCAACTTCGCCCGTCCCTAATGGTTTAAGATCAACATATTGCCCCCTTAAAGATCTGTCAATGGAAATCCTGTATCTTTCAAGAGGTATTAAAACCCTCCAGATGAAAATATAAACGAATAAAATCACGATGAACAAAGTTAAGAAAATGAACAACCGCTCAGCTTCCAAATTAAAAATTTGCTGTGATAGGATTAAAAGTGATATTATAAAAACCAAAGCGAGAACAAATTTGACCCTTAAACTCAATCTCCTCTTCATTTCACTTCTCCGAGTTTAATACCCCTGTTAAAAAGTTTAATATGAAAAAAGCCACAAGGCGGGCACTTCTCCCATCAACATCAAACACCGGGTTTAACTCCGCTATATCAAGCACTTTAACATTAAAGTTTAATCCAAAGTAAAGAGCAATTTTAAAAACTTCATCAGCGCTTAAACCATCGGGATAAGTTGCGCTTACACCCGGGGCGTCGGAGTTCCTGACCGAATCAACATCAAAACTTATATGAACGGGAAAACCTTTAACCTCACCCCTTAACATTTCCAAAAACGAATAAATCCCTGCTTTTCTGATTTCATCAAGTGTAAAAATGACGACGCCATTTTCAACAGCGTAATTAAAATGCTGAATTGAATTTGCATAGTTTTGTATCCCAAGCTCAATCAATTTCTTCGGCTTAAAATCACATTCAAGGATCTGCCTAAATGATGTTCCGCTATTTCTTTGTGTCGCATCTCTGAGGTCAAGGTGAGTATCAATATTAATGACAATCCTTTCATCAAAATTTTTTGCAAAGCCAAGATAATCTGGGAAAGCAATATCATGACCACCGCCTATCACTATCGGTAAAATTCCCTTCCGAACAAACTCATAAACGACTTGTTCAAGTCGCTCGTGTATTTGTTCAAGCGTCCCATCAACCTTTAAATTTCCGAGATCAAAAATTTTCAACTCGGTTAATTGTTTTTGAAAGTTAAAATTAAAAGGTGTTAAACGATAAAAATACTTTCTGACCTCATTTGGGGCTTCTTTCGTCCCTGGTCTTCCTTTATTTCTTTTAACACCCTCATCCTGTGGAACTCCGATTATCACCACATCAACATCTTCAAATTCCTTTATCTTTCTTAAGACTATATCCCCCATCCTTGGGTCATCTTGATCACCACGGGAATAAAAAAGGGCTTCGTCTGGCGGTTCAAAAAGTTCAAAAATTTCATCTCCCTCAAAACTTGACATTTTCAATTCAAATGATTATATTTATAATGAACCTTTCCTTCCAGCGGGAGTAGCTCAGATGGTAGAGCGTCACCTTGCCAAGGTGAATGTCGCGGGTTCGAGTCCCGTCTCCCGCTCAAATTTAAACCAATTTTGTTCCACCCTCAATTAAACTTAAAATTTGTTCAGGATGAATAAACCAACGCAAATTTGCTCCCGACTGAACAAATGAAGAAATTTCAACACAAGCAACGCTATTCTTTTTAAACTCAACTCTCCTTTGAAGCCCCAAAACCCACGAAAGGAAATCCCCAAGATATGGCTCATGGCCAACTAAAAATAAACTTCCCACATGGAATGAAGCTATAACATCAAGCAAAAGTTTAAAATCAGAGCCAGGGATGAGTTCATTTATTTTTAAAACCTCCTTTTCAATTCCAAAAACCTCCCGTATTATTTCCGCTGTCTGGACTGCTCTAACAAACGGGCTCGCCCCGAGAAGTTCAAATTCAATGCTCATCCGTTTCAAACCCAATGCGACCCTTTGCGTCATTTTCTTCCCAATTTCCGTCAATTCCCTCTCAAAATCGCTCATCCCCGGCTTTTTAGCTTCGGCGTCAGCATGACGCATCAAATATAAAAGCAATCTCACAAACCCATTTTTTTATCTTTCACATATTTATCAAGAAATTCAACGACCGCTTTATATGCTTTAATTCTGTTCTTCAACTTTGCAAGTCCGTGACCCTCATCATCAAAGACAAGATATTCAACAACTCCGCCACGCGACTTTATTGATTCAACAATTTGATCCGACTCCGATTTAGGGACGCGCGGGTCATTAGCCCCTTGAATTATCATAAGCGGTGCTTTTATCCTATCAACATGATAAAATGGTGATATCTCCTTCAAAAATTCAGCGTCTTTTTCAGGGTCACCATACTCAGCCATCCTGTGCTTTTGTCTCCAAGCCCCGGTGTTTTTAAGAAATGTCAAGAAATTTGATATCCCAACGAGATCAACCCCAGCTGCCCATAAATCTGGATAAAATGTAACTGCTGCAAGCGTCATATACCCACCATAACTTCCACCATAGACGACAATCTTCTTGGGGTCAATGTAACCTGTCGTCTTCAAAAACTCGGGTATCATTGCGACATCCCTTATAGCATCTTTCCTTTTCGTCGTGTTGTCAAGTGAAGCATATGTCTTCCCATAGCCCGTGCTACCACGAATGTTAGGAGCATAAATGGCATAACCATTGTTTATGAAAAATTGATAAAGAGCTGAAAACCTCGGGAGCTCCTGTGCCTCAGGACCACCATGAATTGAAACAATAACTGGCAAAGAACTATCTTTCTTTGCATTTTTCGGAAGATAAAGATATCCCGGGATCTCAAGACCATCAAAGGATTTAAAGCGAACAAGCTTCGGTTCAACGAAAGAGGAAATCGGAATCCCAGCGGTAGAGCTATAAGTGATTTGCTTTACCTCTCTGGTCACGAAATCGTAATAGTAAATATCCTGATTTTTAACAGGACTTTGATATGTGAAAATTAACTTTCGCCCATCGTTCGTAAATCTCAATCCCCCAACTATACCACCAGATGGAAAACCAAGTTTTACAACTTTACCAGTCGTTATGTCCAATGAGTAAACCTCGCTGTAGCCATCAACATTTAAAACAAAAACAATTCTTCTTCCATCTTTTGAAAGTTCAAATGTCGTAATGTCCCAATTTGTGCTGTAGATGTAATTTAATTTTCCATCTTTAACATCAATGTAAGCAAGCCCAACGAATTCTTTCCCTTCATCTGAAAGAAGGTAAATTTTACGACCATCTACTGAAAATCTCGGGTTCATATACCTTGCTGGTTGCGTGTGAGGTGTTATGTTAACAGCTTTACCCGACGGATACTCAACTAAATAAAGGTCATTGTCAAAACTGCTTCTGTTTTGTGAGACAAGTATATATCTATTATCCGGAGACCATGCGACGACATAGTTATTGCCGTCGTTTTGCCAAATCAGATCAACCTTGCCCGTCTTTATGTTCATCACATAAACATCAAAAAATGCTCTATTTCTTTCATTTGATGTGAAAGCAAACATAGTCCCATCGTCTGACCAAGTGCCAAAGTTATAAATGACATCGTCTTTAAATGTTAATCGCTTTATCTCACTTCCATCTGACTTTAAAAGAAAAAGTTGTGTCCTTTCGTTCCCGCCCAAATCCTTCCCAAATAGAATCCAGTACTTATCCTTCGGATTCCAAGAGACAAACTGAACCCGTTCATCAAAAAATGTCAATTGCTCTGGGCAACCAGCTGAGATTCCAACTTTCCAAACTTGATTTGTCCCCGTTATATCGGTAAGATATGCGATGAACTTCCCATCTGGTGAAACTGTCGGAGCACCCGCACTTTTAATGTTAAGATATTGTTCAATCGTATAGGTTTGAGAAAACAAGGAAAGTGAAAATATGACAAAGAGGGATAAAATTTGAACTAACTTGCGCATATAGCATCAAATAATTTTGTTTTTGTCAATCACAAATTGAATTTATGAAAAATCTAATTTTTGGTCAAGAGGGGTGGGCTCTTTATGAGGAGGGTAATACCAAAAAAGGCGGGCTTAAAAGCCCGCCCCTTGCAAGTTAAAATCCAACCTTAAAATTAAACAAATGGTTTGCGCTAAAGTATGTCACCGGAACATAAGCATAATCAAAAGATACCTTAAGCCCTATCAAACTCTCCGTGTTCACACCAACGCCAAGGGTATAATTATGCCATATTGATTCAAGCTCTCCTGACTTGTTATAATTATATCCAGCACGAAGAGCTAAAACATTTCTGAAAGTATATTCAAATCCAAACTTATAGGCATCAAGCGTATAAAAATTGTTTGCCTGATATGTTCCCGTGAATCCGAGATTGTTTGCTTCACCAATTGCAAAATTATAACCAAGACCTATTTCAAACGATGTCGGCATTTGGAAAGATGCTGCTTCAACCTTATAAAATGTCAATCCCCTCTCAGAGCCCGGAACATCTGCTTGAACCCAAAGCCCGGAACCACCATATTTCATCGTCGGACCTATGTTCTTAATGACAACGCCAAGCGAAAGCCCCGGAATGTTAAGCATATTTCTGTATTGAACACCAGCGTCAAATGCAACACCAAGAGCGCTCACTCTTCCGAAACTTTCACTGACAAGATTAAAGTTTGCACCAACCGAAACCCTATCGGATAATTTTTTTGAATATGTTAAACCAACAACGAAGAAGTTCGGGCTAATTATCTCACCCGTCCCATCAGGTTGAAACTCAGTCGTCACAGGTATATCTCCAATGTTAAATGTTCTCAAAGATAAACCGACGGAGCCAAATCCAAACTTACCAACGACAGCGAGATAATTAATCCCGATATCGGCTATATAACGCCTGTAGGAGAACATCGCTTGACCATTTCCTACAAGCCAATCAACACCGCTTGGGTTCCAGGTTATTGCTTCAACTCCTTCAGCGAGCACCCCAGATGCTCCAGCCATTGCTGTATACCTCGCCCCCACTGGAATTGTAAGCTCCGGCGCTGCAGAAGTCCCCGCCTTGGACTGTGATAACGCCAAACCACAGGAGATCAAGCTTAAAACTACGATTAAATAAATTTTCCTCATAGCTCAAAACTCCACTTTTTTATTTTTTTAATAAACCGCCCCGAAACGGAGCGGTGTTTAACTTTAATAAACCGGTAAGAACTCCTCTTCCTGAACTATCATCAACTTCACAATCTTCGTCTTCCCTATATCAGGCATATCAATGTGAGCTATGTAAATACCACTGGCAACAGGCAAGTTGTTCTCGTTCCTCAAATCCCAACGCGCAAACTGCGTATCATCGTCCTTATAAATTGTCTTGACAAGAACTCCAGCAAGATTGAATATCCTTATCGTTGCCTTCTTAGGCAAATGATTGAAGGTGATATACTTTACAAGCCGATCCGTCTCCATAAGGTTAAATCCATAATACGGGTTCGGGAAAGCATTTATCTTTTCAACATCTTCTTTGGCTAATTGAATATCGCCAACTGTTGGTTTTTGCGTCACAAACTGGAATGTATCAGCAGGTGTATTAACACGATTCGGTATAAGCTGAATCGTAACATCCGCACCATACGGCTCTCTCGTCCCCCTCTGACCAAGCCATAATGCCCAAAGGACAGGATAAGCTGAATGATTTGAACCATTTGTCATAAATCCGGTCCCTGTAGATGGGTCCCACCTCGTTCCACTTGGATCATAATCATCATCCAAAATCCATATATACTCATACGGTGTAATATTTTCAGCAGGATCGGAAAGGTCCCACTGCCTATTAGCATTGCGATCGCGAACAACAACATTGAGCTGTCTCCGTGAATTTGGATCCTCTATATCATAAACTTGGAAAGGAACATCAAAGAAACCTAAATAGGTGCCGTTGCTCCAAGTTTGATACATAAATGCTTTTTGTCCTTTTGTCTCATCAAAGTAATATTTTTCACCAAAGTCATATTCTCCATTGCCATTAGCGTCATCATAACTTGTCTTCTTCGTGAACCTTATCTCAACCGATTTAAAGTCACCAGGGGCAACGCTACTACCTGTGAAGTTTGGTCCGAGATAGGCACCACCGAAGAGCAGTTCACCATGAGCGCTTGGAGCAGCTGTAAACCATCTATTAGCAGCTCCTTCAGTGACAAGCCACTCTTTACCAGAAAGTGGCGGACCCATCACTTTAACGAAGATACCATCCACAACCGGATAAGCATCATCACCTGATTGATTTGAACCACTTGCCTTTATCTTATTTTCATTTACATCAACGATGAACCAATTCCCCTCATTATCAAATCTGACTTGATAAGTATGTCCTGTTGTAATTGACGGATCAATAACTATTGCAACAACTTCTCCATCACTTTTACCCTTATGAGTTACGGCAAGTGTATCTCCAACAGTTCCGAAATATCTTGTTCCGGGTGGTGGCGATTGCGGAGTCACAGCAAGAACAACCGGGGTGCTTTCAAGAGCTCTAAACGGCGAGGTTGGATCAGGATTGTAAGCGTAAGCCGTTACAGCATAGTAATATGTCTGACCATTTACAAGCGGTCTTTGACGGATATAATCTGTTTTTAAATCAATGAAACGTTTTATCCCAGAATTTGAACCAGTTTGAACTGGGACAAGCAAAAGCACACCCGTCTTCGGGTCAATCGTTCTATCAAGTATTACAGTTACATCATTTACAAGGTCATATGTAGCTATTTTTACCGCTTCGCTCAAGCTTGCTGTTGGCGAGGGCAATTGATAAACATTATAACCCTCAAACAAGAAACCAGCTGAATTGAAGCTTTCAATTCTATTAACACTACTTTCATCCCATCCCCAATTCAAAACAACTTGACGATCAAGTTGAGCTACCTTAACATTTGGTGATGGTGGTGGTGATGGTAAAACGAAGAGATTATCATACGCAAATTGAGCATAAGAGTCATAATACTTCAAGACCTGAACGCTTGAGAGATTATCCGCACCCATAGCGCCTATTAATGCGACGACGATTTCAGCGGTATCACCAAGGGACATACTAAATGGTCCAGTTACAAGAACAATTCTTCTATCACCTGGGGGTATTTCCCTTCCGTCAATCCAACCTGTTCCTGTTACGGGGTCACCAGCAACGGCATACTTTGTCGGATATCCATCACGGAAAGCTGTCCAGAAAGGTCTATAATCTGGATAAGCCGGTCTTGGCAAACCAGCACGCATAAGGTTATACCATTCATATTGATTCGTCGGGTCGCTTATCCCAGTCCCAGCAGCGAAGAAAACAAAAGCCGACAAAGCATTTTCATTCCAATACTTATATCCCTTCCTCCACTTTAAACCGATCACCGCTGAATCATTTGGATTCCCTGTATAATAAGCTGGTCCTTGCAAAAAGTCAAAGCCAACAGCTGGTGCGGGATATCCCAGCGCTTGATAATCAGCGTCAACGGTATTCGCATTGTAAACAAAACCAAGTCCAAGAACAGAATCACAACCAGCAAGGTCATCTGAATAATTTCCAAGGTCAGGGTCTGACCACTTCACAATATACATACTATCAATTCTTGAATCCGGGTTTGAGGTTGCTGTCCCCTTGTAAATTAACCTAAATTGCTGGAAAATTATGTTATTCAAAGGATTTGAAACAGAATAAGCCCACTCTGTAACTTGAAGCTCAAGTCCTATTGAAGGCGAGCCAAAGACCTGAAGCCCAATATCTGAATTCAAATCATTTGCAACCGTCCAAACCGTCTGATGCGCCCCCGGGATTCCTGGGACATGATTTGGATTATTAGGATCAAATCCAGGTCCGTATTTCACCTGATAAGCATCCGGTCCAGTGGTGGTATACCAAGGTGCACCCTTTGAAGCAGGCCAGTCCATCCAATCGTTTTCATACTGTTGACGAACTGCAGCAACATCAGCATCTGTGACATCTTTCAGGGGTTTCTGGAAATACTCAGCTGCGTCAGCTCTTAAATCAGCGGTTTTATAATCAGGGCGAACTCTCCAAACACGTCTAACATTTGGATCAGCCGGGTCCTCAGCTTGACCTTGAGCAGTGATTTTCCCAGGTATCATACTTGTCCTATAGAAAACCCCTTGTGCTCTTAAAACGGGCAAAGACCCATCATTAACAAGCCCTCCTATCATAAGTCCTTCTCTGTAAATCATTCCAACCCCACTGCCCCTTGGAAAAGTTCCATTCCATGAGTTCCTGATAAGAGGTGGCCATCCAAGACCACCGGGGGATGATATAACTGAAATCCAGCTGGTTATATTGTTCACATTCATAATTGTCTGCGTAACCCCAGCTGCCGTTGACTTGAAGAAAAATTCCTCGCTTCTTTTCTTCAACGGATCCTCTCTACCTATTGCAAGGTTGAAGACAACGAATAACAAAACCAAAGAAATTAAAATTTTCCTCATATTTAAACCTCCGGTTATTTTATTTTTTACAATTCAATTTTAACACCCGCTCTTAATTGCCTTGGCGGACCGAAAAGGTCTTGGAGAATTCCATTAAATCTCCATTGATGTTGTCTATTTTCTAAGTTGATCGCCTTGTAAAGCTCAATATATTTCTGCCCGAATTGTTCAATAAATGTCCCACTAAGCTCTGGGTTTGTCAAGAAACCATCATCATAAGCATTGCCAGTCCTGTAATACACATTGATCACATTCTTCGTGTTGAACAAGTTCTGGACATAGACATAAAAGTTCATATTAACCGGACCAATTGATATCGTTTTATCAACTCTAAGGTCAACATTCCAAACCCAAGGTGTCCTTGAAGAATTTATCGGTTCGAGTGGTTTCCTATTCCTTGGGTCGCCATCGTTTAAAATCCCACCATCATCAGCGTCTTGCTGAGCTATACCACCTGTTGCAAGCGTAAATGGATGACCGCTGTTAAATGTTATCAAAAGATTGACGCCAAATCTTTCAAGCAAAGGTCCGCCTTCACCCTTTCCAAAGCGATAATCAATGTTAATTGATCCTCTGTGCGTTTGATTGTATGTCAATGGAACCGTCAATGTTGGTGTTATCCTTGTAATTCCAACAGCTGCCCAAGCTCCATTTGCAAAAGAGTTTGTCCCGCGAGCATCTTGCAAAGTATAATTTACTTGTGCCTGAACCCTTGCCACCCTTCTCAATCTCAAAGTGAATTCAAGCCCATAAACATTCTCAAAGTCACCATTTGCATAAATAGCATACTTTGTCCCCGCATAAGGTCCACTTGTTATAGGAACAGTTGAAACCTGAAGCTGACCTCTTACATCCTTGTAAAATCCAGTTATATCAAACGCAGCAAAGTCGGTAAATTGCTGTGAGAAACCAATTTCATATTGCGTCGTCTTAACTGGGTCTGGGTCAAAAGCAAGGGGATCGGGGATCAACTCAATTGAAGGCAGATAAACGCTCCCCGGGTAATATGACAAACCAGCGTAAAGTGATGTCAAAGCTGGTGGCTGAACAAAAATACCATATTGGAGATGGAAAACTGTTCTATCTGTCACAGGGAATGAAAATCCTATCCTCGGTTGTAAATACGCCCTTGGTTTGCCCTTCTCCAAATCAAGCAATCTTCTACTTACAAGGTCAGCAGATGGAGCACTTGGGTCTTTCAATCGCCAAGCATCAAGATATAGATAATCGTAACGAAGTCCAGCATTTATAATTATATCGCTGAACTCAATTTTATCCTGAATATAAACAGAGAAGAAATACGGATGCCTTGGTCCTGCTTCTTTTAGCTGACCGGTTTCATCTCTAATATCACTATCAATTTTTCTGCCAAATCTATCAAAGCCATAATTGTTCACATAACCACCAAGCAATCTATACAATGCGGTCTCGCTCCTTGCTGAATCTGGTCGCGAATGTAGAGCTCTAAACAATCCACCTGTACCAATTCCATAATGGCGAACCGTCCATCTTTGATAGCTTGCACCAACCTTTAACTCGTGTCTTCCCGTTTGAGATGTCAAAGCTATATTGCCACCATAATAACCCTGCTGAAACTTGCTATATCCCGCAAACAAGGTTCCTGGTCTATAGAACAAAAACCCATAAAAATCATAAGGTCTTGGCCCAACATATCTGCTGGAATATGTATAGCCATAAGCTCTTGCCACTTGCAAACTATCATCATACGCAAGAACATTGTCCTTAAAAGCCGGTTCATAGGATGTGTTCCTATAGTCAAGGAAACTAACCGACGCCTCAATGAATGTCTTCGCAGATATGAAGTAGCTTGCCTTTACATCAAGGAAAAATTCTGTCAAATCGGTAACGGGCAACCTTGCGAGATTAAATATGTTTCTAAGCGAGTTGTTTGCCCTCTCACGAGACCAGGTATAAGCCCCAGCAACCCTGATCTGCAACGGCTTAAAATCAAATGTCAATGTCCCATTCCCAGTGTATCTATTTCTCATCCTCCCTGGGATATTAGCGTCATCCCAAGCGACATAAGCAGAATCACCTTTTGTCCCTCCTCTCCTCCCATTGTCCTTCAAATATCCAAAGTTATATCCTTTGAAGAAATGAGGAATATAATCCCTGATGAAGTAATTTTCACCTGCTAAGAAAAACTTAACTTTCTCTGTTAAAAGAGGACCTCCCAATGTCACAACAAGGTCAGAATAACCGTATGAATATGTCCCAAGAAACTTCTTGCCGGGGTAATTACCGAAGTTATCCGTTTCAAATTGAACCGTGCCCGAGAACTTTGACCTTCCAGTTTTAAAAACTTGCTGGACAATTCCAGCGTTTGCGTTCCCAAATTCAGCATTATATCCACCCGCTTGAACTGAAAGTTCCTCAAGCGCCTCAGGGATTACCGTTATAAGTCCGCCCCCAAGCGCCCTGTATCTATCTCTTGAAGCAAATGCTCCACCTCTTGCCCCAGTTGATGCACCAAGTATATTAGTAACATTTGCACCCTCAATCATATATCCAACCTCATCAGACCTGCTACCCCTTATATACAATCTCCCATATTGGGCACTAACTCCAGCCTGAAGAGCAAAGTAAGTGTTAATATCTCTCACAGGGAGTTTCTCAACATCAGAAGAAGTTATAACGCGGATGGCATTTGTAGCTGATTTCTCTATCAAAGGTCTTTCCGCAACAACTTCAACAGCTTTTAATTCAATTGCAGTTGACGGCAACTCAAAGTTCAATTCCCTCGTCAACCCAGCGACAACCTGAACACCTGAAACAGTCACACTTTGATAACCAACATAAGATGCAACAACAGTGTAAACACCAGCTGGAACATTTAAAATGACATAATTACCGTTAACATCGGTTGCTGCACCAAGCGTCGTCCCCTGAATTACAACAGATGCTCCAATAAGAGGCTCTTTCGTTTCCCTATCAATTACTCTCCCAGAAATTTTACCGTATTGAGCAAATGCAAATTGAGATATCAAAACTAATAAAACGAAAATTTTAAATTTGTTTCTCATAGCTTTCCCTCCTTAATCTTCTTTGAAAAGCTTTTTTTCTAAACTTGCTCTTGGACCAAAAACTACAACCGAATATCTGCCAGCTCCATTAACCCCTGAATCCCAAGCTTTAACAACCGTATCCGTCCCAGCTATAACAGTATACTTAACAGGGAAAGAAGAAATCTCAAGATATGGGGTTCCGCCTTTAAATGCGATGTTTGTAAAAATGGAATCCTTATTGGCAAAATTTACAATGACCTTCGTAGTGCCAAGGTCAGGGCTCAAATGCAAAAACCTAACCAACGCCTTTCCACTTGGATATGGGTCGTCAAATGTGTTTCGCTCGCTTGCAAATAAAACATTTGCACCACTAACATAGAAAATTGAATACTTCTTCTCTGATTCAAGCGATTGTCTTATAGTATCCCTCCCGGCCCCGTAATCAAAGACAAAAACCCTTGAACCAGCTGGAAGGTCAAAATATTGGGAGGCATCGCCAAACGAAATCGTTGCCTTTTGAGACCCATCAACATAAACAGTCAAAGAAGTCCCGCTTCTTAAATTCACAAACTTCGCACTTGAACGATAATCAACCGGCTGAATTACAGGATTATCAACATTAATACATCCACTCCCCGAAATCAAATATAAAAAAGCGAAAATTAAAACAGAAAGGCAAACGGTAAACTTACATTTCATTTGCCACCTCCAATTTAAAGTTTTAAAATTTCCCGAGAACGAAATTTGTTCTTTTAAGGTGGGGGTGCTTATTTAAGCCAAAATTTAAATCCTTTCTAAAAATTGAGGTACTTTTTTCGTTTACTATAATATAATACCAAAATTTCAATTTGTCAAGACCCAAAAACTCGTCGAGGGCGATGGGACATGATTGATGAAAATCCAAAAAACTGTCCCTTATGACACCGACGAGATCACCGAAGACCTTCCCCTGTTAAAAAAA
>NZ_FAOO01000022.1:24114-30791 GCF_900070205.1 Candidatus Thermokryptus mobilis
GGAGAGAGAGAATGAAACAAAAGCAAACAAACATAATTTTATCCTTTGTCGTTGTCTTTCTTCTTATTTTAATTGTTGCAGCTGTTTTTTACCTTCACGATCGCGTTGAAGGTGAGTTTATAGCAACTTTTGAAGAGAAGCAAACCTTGTTTGCAAAAGGTCTCGCTACCTCGTTTGAAAATTATATTTTCTCAAGGGGACAGGGTCTGAAAGTTCTCGCAAGCTTTGAATCCGTGAAAAAGAGAATTAAACAACAACTAGAAACAGATTTAAACGAATACCTTCGCTATGTAAAACAATTTTATGTTAGCTCAATATCCGTCATTGATGAATCAGGTCGCGTGATTCATTCAACCGATGGAAAACTCACAGGGAAAGATATATCAACATATGATTTCTGGAAGGAAATATCAAAGTTGCCACCCGACGAGGTCATCTACACAATGACATCTAAAGATAAGTTTTTATATACTGCAATAATTGCAGTTCCAGTTTACGAAGGAAAAAAATTTCTCGGTGCAGTTGTTTACACAATTAAAATTGACTCTCTTATAAATTCGCTCATAGGTCAGATTGGCTTAGACTTAACACTCCATGACGCCTGGATTATCAAATCCGATAGGGTTCTGATCTTTCATTCAGCTCATCCAGAGATGGTTTTGAATCGGGCAAGCTTTATGGATGAATCTTGTAAGCAATGTCATATCTCCTTCAACCATGTTGATACGATGCTCGCGAAAAACTACGGCTCAATAAGATACAAACTTAAAGATCGTCCAGAAAAAATCGCTAGCTTCTCGCACTTTAAAATTTCTGGTTCAGATTTAGTTTTCGTTGTAAGCACACCATATGCAAGGATTGCGAAATCAGCAAGGCAAAATCTAATGCTTATTTACCTTCTTGTTGGATTAGCAATTCTTTCACTTCTCATATACGGATTTATTTTTATAAAAAACTTAGCCGAAGCTATCAGAACTGAAGAAAAAAGAAAACAACTTGAGGAAAGGGAAAAAATTCAACGGCTTTATACACTCTTATTCCAAAATTCAAACGATGGTGTTTATCTGCTTGACCTTGAAAGTAGAAGGTTCATTGATGTCAACAAAAAATTTCAAGAGATGCTCGGTTATACGACAGATGAATTAAACAACATTGATTATATGGAGCTCGTCGCTCCAGAATCAAGGGCTTTCATTGAAGAGAGGAGAAGTAAAATAGAAAAAGGAATCCCAGTCCCGCAAAGATATACATTCCTTGCGCTTGCAAAAGATGGCAGAAAAATCCCAGTTGAAGTGAGCGTAAGCTATGTGAGAATCGGAGAGAGGATGTATGGCCTTGGAATTTATAGGGACATAAGTGAAATTTTAAGACAAAAAGAACTCTATCAATCACTTTTTGAAAATCTTCCCGTTGGCGTTGTAATACATCAAGATGGGAAAATTGTAAGATGCAATAAAAAGGCGCTTGAAATCGCTGGGGCTAAATTTGAAGATGAAATCATAGGTAAACCCGTAATTGATTTCGTCCATCCAGATTATAGAAAAATAGTTATTGAGAGAATTAGAAAGCTTATTGAGACAGGCGAAGAAGCCCCACCAATTGAAGAAAAGTTTGTGCGTCTTGATGGCTCTATAATTGATGTTGAGGTAAGAGCTTCAAGAATTCTTTGGGAAGGAAAGCCAGCTATTCAAGTTATAGTTGAAGACATAACCGAGAGGAAAAAACTTCAAAACGAGTTGATGAAAAAATATAGAGATGAAGAGGAACTCAGGTTAAAATTTGAGACGATATTTAAAAACTTAGGCGAGGGGATTTACTTTCAAAACGATAGAGGAATAATTGAACTCGCAAATGATGAGTTATGTAAAATTTTCGGTTATAAATCTGCAAATGAACTTATCGGAAAGCCATTTGATAAATTCCTTGACGAGATAAAAGACAAAATTGAAGATGGCGAGAAAGAGATCGCTTTCATAAGAAAGCAAGTTGCTGAAATGAAAGCAATCAGATATCCTGAGTTAAAATTCAAGGATGGTAGAATAATTGATAGAATGGCTTTCCCCATTTATGATATAAATGGCAAATACATTGGTCGCGTTGGGATAGCCAGGGATATAACTGAAAAGAAACAAAAGGAAAGGGAGGTTTTAGAGCTTCAGAAGTTTGAGATCCTCGGACAACTTGCAAGCGGGATAGCACACGATTTTAACAATGTTTTGGGAATAATAACTGGAATGCTTGAGATTGCGAAGATGAAAACAGAGGACAAAAAAATTATACCATATCTTGATTCCGCATTTTCAGCGAGCCAACGCGGGGCTGAGATTGCGAAACGTTTGCTACAATTTTCAAGGAAGAAAGTTGAAGAATTTAAGCCGATCTCAACGAAACAATTAATTGATGACACGGTCAGAATACTTCAACACACATTGCCGAAGACGATACAGATTGATATCAAGATTGAAGATGAGTGTGTTGTTTTAGGTTCTTACGGTGATTTACAGCAAGTGATTTTAAATCTTGCTCTAAACGCAAGAGATGCCATGCCTGGGGGTGGAAGGTTAAGGATTGAGACGCTGACCGTTGAGGGTGATTTTGTTGAGAGAAAATTTGGGAGCGCAAGCGCCGATAAATATATCGTCATTGCGGTTTCGGACACTGGCGTTGGAATGAGCAATGAGGTCAAGAAAAGAATTTTTGAACCGTTTTTCACGACAAAGGAACCCGGGAAAGGAACGGGACTTGGGCTTTCAATTGTGAAAAATATTGTATCACTACACGGTGGATTCATTGACTTTGAAAGCGAACTCGGTAAAGGGACAACTTTTTATATCTATCTTCCGGTCTACCTTACCGAGAAAAGAGAAGCAAAAATAAATCGGGGAGAAGAAAAAATGGAAAAAATTGGTCAGGGCTATAAGATTCTAATCGTTGAGGATGAAGAAAATTTGAGGATAATAATGCGGGATTACCTTCAGATGCTTGGATTTGAAATCATTGAGGCAGAGGATGGGGAAACCGCTCTTGAAAAATTTAACGAAAACAAAGACATAAAAATTGCTTTTATTGATTATGGCTTGCCAAAGATGATGGGGGATGAGTTGATTGGGAAAATCTATGAGATTTCAAAAGATGTTAAGTTTGTTTTGGTAACTGGTTTTGTTGATGTTGAAGTTAGAAGAGAACTTCCATCGGGGACGAAGTTTCTGCGCAAGCCATATAACCTCTCACAGATTGAGGAGATAGTTAAAGAGGTGCTTGGCATATCATAATCGCTTTTGAAATCCTTGACTTTTAAGCCTCTACTTTTTATCTTATCTTTGAATTCAACAAAACAAAAATATGGAGGTATAACTATGGCAAGGGACAACAACGAAGGGATGTTCAGGGGATTTTTACTTGGCTTTTTAATCGGTGGTGCTCTCGGAGCTGTCTTTGCTATGCTCTTCACACCTAAAAGTGGAAAAGAGATGAGATCTATGATAAGAGAGAAATCAGCTGAGGCTAAGGATAAAGCTAGTGAATATCTTGCCGAGGCGAAGACAAAAACAGAGGAAATAATTGAAAAGGCGAAAGAGGAAGCTGAAAAAATTAAAAAAGAAGTTGACGAACTTATAACGACAGCTAAGCAGAAGGTTGACATGGTTAAAGAAGCTGTGAAGTCAGGCATTGAGACCTATAAGGAAGAAACGAAGAAAACAAAAGGTTGAAATTTCAGGGCAAGACGAATGTCTTGCCTTTTTTATTTTAAAATTTAACTGGGTTTGAAAATGGAAATGCTAATCCAGATTTTGTTAGCTCTTCTTTTGGTCAGCGCAGTCATATCTCTGATTTATCTTGTAGTTATATTTGCGAAGCTGAGAGTGTTGATTGAAAATCTCAACAAGACGACAAATGAGATAAACGCACGACTTCCTTCAATACTTGAAAACATTGAAAGGACAAGCTCTCAAGCTCAATCACAATTTGAATTGATCGGCAATTTGACCCAGAGCTTGCAATCGTATTTACAAAAGTTCAAATTTGCATTTTCAGGCGATAGTCATTCCTCAGAATTTCTCCCCTCTGGTTTAACAAAAATTTTCGCTCTGATAAAGGCGATTCGCACTGTGATAACAAAGCTAAAGGCATAAACACAAAAAGATAAGGGAGGTTGACAGTGGTGAAGGAATATCCAACCGAAAAAATCAGAAACATTGGTTTAATTGGACATGGTGGTTCTGGGAAGACATCTTTTGCTGAGGCGATGCTCTTCAGTGCAGGTGTCACAACACGACTTGGAAGAGTTCAAGAAGGAAACACCGTCTCGGATTATCATCCAGATGAAATAGCTCAACAAGCATCAATCAACTTGTCACTTCTTCATTGTGAATGGAGGGATGTTAAAATCAACATCATTGATATGCCCGGTTACGCTGATTTTATAGGTGAGGTTAAAAGTGGTTTGAAAGTCGCTGATACAGCGATTTTGCTTGTGAAATCGGTTGAAGGAATTGAAATTGGAACGGAAACATCCTGGGAGATAACGAAAGAATACGACAACAGCGTAATTTTTGTCATCAATAAGCTTGATGCTGAACATTCAAACTTTGAAAAGGTCGTTGAACAGATAAGACAAAAGTTCGGGCACGAGGCGGTTGTAATCCAATTCCCCGTAAACGAAGGGACATCTTTTAATTCAATTGTTGATGTTTTGAAAATGAAACTTCTGAAGTTCTCAAACGATTTGTCAGGCAATTATGTTGAGGAAGAAATACCTCAGAATTTGAGGGAGAAGGTGGAAAAGTTGCGCGAGGAATTAATTGAATCTGTTGCTGAAACGGATGAGGAGCTTCTAAATAAATTCTTTGAAAATGGTGGTTTAACGGAAGAGGAGCTTAAAAATGGCTTCACAAAAGCAATTAGCGAGAGGAAAATTTTCCCGATATTATGTGCTGATTCTTACCACAACATCGGCACAAAGCGGATACTTGATTTTATTGTTGATTATTGTCCAAGCCCGAATAAAAAGCAAGTATCGGCGATTTTGAAAAACGATTCATCACAACAGATAAATTTAAATTATGATTCATCGGCCGAACCGGTGATCTTCGTTTTCAAGACGGTTTCAGAAGCCCATGTGGGTGAGTTTTCATTTTTCAAGGTTTATTCAGGAACTTTAACAAGAGGAATTGACCTTGTAAACCAAAGCAACGGGACGCTTGAAAGGTTAAGTCAGCTTTATGTTATGAATGGAAAGGAAAGAAAAGAGGTTCAGAAACTTTACGCTGGTGACATAGGAGCTGTTGTAAAGCTAAAAAACACACATACAAACGACACGCTTTCAACGAAAGCATTTGCAGTTGTGATACCACAAATTGAATTCCCAGAGCCGGTGATTCAGTTTGCTATAATCTCAAAGAACAAGGGAGAGGAGGAAAAGATAGCAGCTGGGTTACACGCTCTTCACGAAGAGGACCCAACATTTGTCTTTACGGTTGATAATGAGCTTCAACAAACCTTGATAAGCGGTCAAGGGGAGATGCACTTGACGATAATTGCAAAGCGATTGAAGGAAAAATACGGTGTTGAAGTTGAACTCGGCGAGCCGAAAATTCCATACAGGGAGACGATAAAAGGGAAAGCCAGGGAACAAGGGAAGTATAAAAGACAAACCGGCGGAAGGGGTCAATACGGCGATGTTTGGCTTGTGTTGGAACCACTGCCAAGGGGTGGCGGATTTGAATTTGTGGATGCGATAGTCGGTGGTGTCGTCCCAAGAAACTATATCCCAGCCGTTGAAAAAGGTGTCAGAGATACCATGGCAAAAGGTGTCCTAGCTGGATACCCAGTTATTGATGTCAAGGTCACTCTTGATTATGGCTCTTATCATCCAGTTGATTCATCTGACCTTGCGTTCCAGATAGCAGCTTCAATGGCGTTTAAAAAGGCATTTATGAACGCAAATCCCGTATTACTTGAACCGATATATGAAATTGAAGTAAAAGTCCCTGAAGAATTTATGGGAAGCGTTATCGGTGATATATCAAGCAGACGAGGAAAAGTTATAGGGATGACAGCGGAGGGAAGTTATCAAGTTGTGAAGGCATATGTTCCACAGAAGGAATTATACAGATATTCATCCGCCTTGAGGTCACTGACGCAAGGTCGCGGAATTTTTAAAGCTAGATTCTCGCATTACGAAGAAGTTCCGAAAGAGATAGCTGATAAAATCATCGCTGAGGCACAGAAACAGAAAGAAGCTGTTGAAGAAGAGTAAATTAACAGGGGCTTTTAAAAGCCCCTTTTTTTATTTTTCCCATCAAAGAGGAAATTTTTTGATAAATTTTTTCTTTCGCTTTTTCCAGCAGGGGATAAAATTTTTGGCGGATTAAAATGAATAATCACCCTATTTTAACAAAAGATTCAATCGCTTCAACCAAAGCATCCCAAGAATACTTCTTTTTCTCAAGCTCAACATTTTTTGAAAATTCATCGGCAAGATTCTCCCTAAAAAACTTAACAATTGCATCGGCTATTTTTTGCGGTGACGGTTCAACTATAAAACCCGTCTTTCCGTCAAGAACAACCTCCGGAAGCCCTCCGACATTTGTAGCTATAACTGGTTTGTTAAAATTGTAAGCTATTTTAACTATTCCGCTTTGAGTTGCTGACTTATACGGCAAAACCACGACATC
>NZ_FAOO01000023.1:0-6808 GCF_900070205.1 Candidatus Thermokryptus mobilis
AACCACATAAACATTCATGGAGTCATCAAAAAGTATTTTTGTAACTCTAGTACCAATACCATAAGCACTAGAACTAGAAGGTGGAAAATTTCTTCTATCAAACCGATAGATAAAACCGTCCTCAGTTCCAGCCCAAACATATCCAGAATCATCTACCGCAACCTCCCTCATAAATTCACTCCACCTCCGATAACTTATAAACCGACTTCCATCAAATTTAGCAATGTACTCATATAAACCAAGCCATTTGTTACCTGAATCGTCAATTGCAATTGAATAAACCCAATCGCTCGGCAAGCTTGGATTACTTCTGGTATTATACCATGTTATTTGACCACTTAATGTATCAAGACGAGCAAGTCCATACCCACTTGTTCCAATCCAGACATATCTTCCCTCTGTAACGATAGCATTTATCCAAGCTGCTTCAAACTTAAGCCATTCCTGCGTTTGAGCTAACAAAGATGAGGAAAGAATAATGAAGAAAGCTGAAATTAAAAATAAAACCTTGCCCACCATAGCACTCTCCTTTTTTTTGAAAAAAATTTCTAAAAAAGCTTGAAATTTCAAAGTGATTTATATCACAATCAATAATTTATCCCAAGAACTTTAAATATGAATGCGTAAATATCCGCTTGCTCCTCAATTATTTTTGAAGTTGGCTTTCCAGCACCATGTCCTGCTTTTGTTTCTACCCTGAGCAAAATCGGTGTATCACCCGCGTTTGCAGATTGAAGCGTTGCTGTAAATTTATAGGCGTGCAAAGGAACAACCCTATCATCGTGATCAGCCGTTGTTATAATGGTTGGCGGATAAACAACACCCTTCTTAACATTGTGAAGCGGTGAATACGCATAAAGAAACTTGAAATGTTCAGGATTTGCCTCCGCATTCCCATATTCAGGAACCCAATACCTACCCACGGTAAATTTGTGATATCTGAGCATATCAATCACAGGAACTTCACAAACCACCGCACCGAATAAATCGGGTCTTTGAACCATACACGCAGCTACAAGCAATCCCCCATTGCTCCTTCCATTGATAACGAGTTTCTTTGAATTTGTATAACCGTTTTTAATTAACCACTCACCAGCGGAGATGAAATCATTGAAGACATTTTGTTTTTTATCAAGCATTCCCGCCTGATGCCATTCCTCACCATATTCGCTCCCACCTCGCAAATTGGCTACTGCATAAATCCCACCTATCTCAAGCCAAAGCAACCTTATAGCTGAAAACGACGGCATTATACTTATGTTAAACCCACCATAACCATAAAGCAAAGCAGGATTATTACCATCAAGTTTTAAATCCTTCTTATGGACTACATACATCGGCACTTTAACTCCATCTTTTGACTCATAAAATACCTGCTTCACCACATAATCACCCGCATTGAAATTTTTAAGTTTTGATTCAAAAAATAATTCAAGTTTCTCCGTTTTAAAATCATACCTATAAACATTCAACGGGAACAAAAGGAAGTAAATCCGAAAAACATCTCCGTATCCTTTTGCTTTCCTGATAGCCCTGAGACGGTCCCCGCAGTTGGAAGCTTTATCTCCTTAACAAATTTACCATCAAGCGTGTAAATCTCTATCTTATGCTTGACATCCTCCGTATATACGACAACGAAATGGTCGTTAATTATTCTTGCGTTTGAAATGACCGACTTTTTTTCTGGGATTACCTCAACCCAATTCTTTCTCTCGGGCTTATTTACATCAATTGCTATAATTCTATACCTTGGCGCATTTAAATCCGTCACGAAGTAAAAAACATCACCTTTATTACCGATGAAATCATAACTTGCGTCCGCTTCATCAAGAAGGCGAATGAAGTCATCATTGCTATTTAACTTGCGATAATAAATTCTATTTTTGGGGCTCGTCCCGTGCGTGACAGTCAATATCAAGTATTTCCCATCTTCTGTTATCTGCGGATAAAAATTTAACTCCTTCGCATCGGGTCTTTCATAAACAAGTCTATCTTCCGACTGTGGCGTTCCGAGCCTGTGGAAATATACCTTGTTATAGTTATTCTCCTCCCCTTTTGGAACAGTTCCAGGTTCAGGGAAACGATTGTAATAAAACCCAGAATTATCAGGTAGCCAAGCTATGCTTGAAAACTTGCACCACTTCAAAACCTCATCATAATCCTTTCCAGTTAAAACATCCCTTATTCTTATCTCCTGCCAATCGCTACCACTAGTAGATACACCGTAAGCGAGAAATCTACCATCCTTGCTGTATGATAAATTCATAAGGGCAACCGTCCCATCCTCGCTAAACTTATTTGGGTCAATTACAAGTATATCTTTACCTTTCAAACCCTCCCGCATAAAAAGAACAGATTGATTTTGAAGACCATCATTTTTGAAGAAGAAATATCTTTCCCCAGCTTTAACTGGAACGGAATATCTGGGATAATTCATCAACTCCGTCAACCTATTCTTTATCTTATCATAAAAAGGGGTGGAGCGAATGAAATCAAAAGTGAGCCGATTCTGCTCATCAACCCACCGTTTTACTTCATCTGATTCAAAATCCTCAAGCCAACGATATGGGTCTTGAACTTTAAACCCATGATAATCATCAACGACATCAACCGTCTTTGTGGGTGGATAACTCAACTTCTGGGCAAATGCAGAAAATGTTATTAAAATAGCCAGAAGGAAAGTTTTAATCTTCATCTTATGCCTGTTTATTTAGTTTTTAATACCGCTATGTTCTCAATATGGTAGGTGTGGGGGAACATGTCAACAGGTTGAAGCAACTCTATTTCATAATTTGGGTTATATTCAAGCAACAATTTTACATCCCTTGCTTGAGTCGTTGGATTACAGCTGACATAAATTATTCTCTTGGGTTGAATTTTAGCTATCGCTCTGACCACATCCGGATGCATGCCAGACCTTGGTGGGTCAACTATTATAATGTTTGGTTTCCCAACCTCCTTCATCCAAGATTTATCAATATAGAGCTTATCTCTTAAATCGCCCGATATAAATTTACAATTTTTGACGCCGTTAATCTCGGCATTTCTCCAAGCGTCCTCAACAGCACTTTCAACAAGTTCAAGCCCAACAACTTCCCTCACATAAGAAGAGATAAAAATTGAAATCGTCCCAGTACCAGAGTAAAAATCATAAACGACATCATCGGGATTAAATTTTGCAAATTCAATTATCTTCTTGTAAAGTTTTTCCGCCTGCTTAGTGTTCGTCTGGAAAAAAGAATTTGAAGATATGCGAAAGACATAATCGCCAAGCTTTTCAGTTATAGTCCCGTCCCCGAAATAAACCCTCTCATATTCACCTGTTGAAATTTGCGCTCTTCTGGTATTTATGTTGTTAACAATGGTTGTAATATTCGGAAATTTTGAGATCATCTCTTTTGAAAAATCACCCATAATCTCGGGCGAATCCTCAAACGTCACAAGATTGACCATCACATCCCCGGTGTTTTTCCCCTCTCTTATAACGAGAAAACGCAAATAACCAGAATTCTTTTCAGTTGAATAAATTGAAACTTTTCTTGATTTGAAATAATCCCTCGTAAAGTTCAAAATCTCATTGCTCAGCTCCGACTGTAAAAAACATTCATCAATGTCAAGAACCTTATCGTATCTATCTGGAAGATGAAAGCCAAGGGCAAAATTTTTTTCAAGTTCAACTCCACTTTTAATTTCATCTTCAAGTAACCATCTTTGATCTGAAAACGAAAATTCAATTTTATTCCTGTAAAAGAAAATCTCATCCGAAGGTAATGTTTGAAGCACTACATTTTCAATCCCCTTGAAACCACCTATCCTTGTAAAGCTTTCAATCACATGGTCGCGCTTAAATTCAAGCTGGGCTTTATAATCAAGATTTTGCCACTTACACCCGCCACATATTCCGAAGAATTTACATCTCGGCTCAACTCTCAACTCCGAACCATTTAATATCTCAAGAGGTTCAGCCTCAGCATATGTCTTTTTAACCTTTGTAATTCGCACCCTTACCAAATCCCCAGGGACAACATTTCTGACGAAGACCACAAATCCATCAACCCTTGCTATGCTCTTGCCTTCAAAGACCGTTTTCTCAATTTTAACCTCTATTTCGCTTCCTTTTTCAAACATATCTATAATTTTGCTTGCGTTTCCAAAATCTCAAGAACTTTCTTCATATCCTCGGGAAGATCGGAATCAAAACGCATAAATTCATTTTTTGCCGGATGAATAAATCCAAGCGTTTTTGCGTGCAGTGCTTGTCTTTGCATTATCTTAAGAAGCTCGTCAACGAATAATTTTTTCTTTCTATCAATTCCACCCCAAGCAATCCTTCTTCCACCATAAGTAGGGTCACCGAAAACAGGATGACCGATATGTGCGAGATGAACTCTTATCTGATGCGTTCTTCCCGTTTTCAACCTTAATTTCACAAGGGATAAAAAACCAAATTTTTCAATTACTTCATACTCCGTAACAGCTGGCTTTCCACCGCGAACCACAGCAAATTTTGTCCTGTCACTTCGGCTTCTTCCAACTTCTGCTTCAATCACACCTCTATTTGAGTTAAAATGCCCCCAAACTATCGCCCAATATTCCCTTTCAACTATTTTGTGAAAAAACTGCCTTGCAAGTTGCCTGTGTGTTTCATCATCTTTTGCGACGACAAGCAATCCGCTCGTGTCCTTATCAAGCCGATGAACTATCCCAGGACGAACCTCACCCCCAGAAACATTTACCCGCGATAAACTTGAACAATGATATAGCAAAGCATTGACAAGTGTCCCAGTGTAATTACCATGACCTGGATGAGTGACCATACCGGCAGGCTTATTAACCACAAGGAGATATTCGTCTTCATAAACTATTTCAAGCGGGATTGGCTCTGGAAGGAGTTCAGGTCTTGGCTCTTTTGGTATCTTTACGATTATCCTCTCACCAGGTGCAATTTTATGACTTGGCTTTACAGTTCTTCCATTTACAAGGACAAGACCTGATTCAATCAATTTCTCTATTTTGCTTCTGCTTGCGTTCTCTATCTGGTTCACTAAAAATTTATCAATCCTCTCACGCTTTTCAACATTTGGGACGATAATTTCAACTTCCTTTAAAACTTTATGCTTTTTTACAAGTTCATCAAATTCATTCACCACTTTCAACATTTTTAAGACCGATCTCGGGATTTGTTTCCTTGTCGGTCAACTCTTTCTTTTGGCGAGCAAACAATAAAATTAAAACCCCAACTGTCACGGATGCATCCGCTATATTAAAAATCGGCCATCTATCAATGTGATACCCAAAAATGTTCATATCAAAGAAATCAACATCAATGAAATCAACGACCCGTCCGTGGAAAATTTTCCCATAGTTGAAAATAACACCATAGAAAATCCTATCAATTAAATTCCCAATCGCACCTCCGATTATCATACCGAGAGATAAACGGATTAAAAAACTGTCATTTCGCACCCTGTATAAATAGGCAAAGACAACTATCACAGCAAGAATTGCGAGAAAAGTCAGATAAAATTTATTTCCAAGATTTATCCCGAAAGCCATTCCGGGATTTTCTGTGTAAGTTATCCGAACGAAGTCACCTATAAGACGCTTTGATTCACCTATCCTCATACCGTCTACTTTTATTCCAAGCCAGGGTAATTCAAAACCACGGACGAGAAGTTTTGTGGCTTGATCAATTAAAACGATTAAAATTGATACATAAAGGATTTTCACTGCAAGTTAAAATCCTTTCTTTTGGGCAAGTTTACATTCAATACAAAGTTGAGTGTGCGGGACAGCTTCAAGTCGTCGCTTATCAATCAGCTTCCCACATTTTATACAAACCCCGTAAGTTCCCCTCTCAATTCTCATAAGCGCAGCATCAATGTAATTTAACATTTTCTCCTCGCGGGCGATGAAAAACATCGTTTTTTCTCTCTCTTCTGTCTCGGTCCCGTATTCCATGTGAATTGAATAAGGCGTTCCAACTGGCTTATCGTTCTGTGTCGTCGCCTCAATCAAGGATTGTTTGTGTGCTTCAAGCATTTCAAGTATCTCCTCACGCTTTTTAAGAAGAATTTGCTTGAAATGCTCAAGTTCCTCCTTTGAATAAGATGACTTCACTTGCTCTTTCTGATTCGCGTTGCTGGGATTGACATTGATACTTTCAACCCGCGATTTTGGAGTTGAAACATTTTTTCGCTTCGCAACCTTTTTAACGGTCTTCTTCTTTGCAACTTTCTTCGCTGATTTAACCTTTGCCTTTTTAACTTTGCTTTTTTTCTTCGCTGGCATAATTAACCTCACAAAAGTTTTTTAAATTTCACCATTCAAAGCTTTGAACTACTATTACCCCCTTCTCCCTAGCGAGCTTTAAAAAGGATTCGCTAGCAAAATGCGTAACAAGAACTTTCACTACCTCAATATCACCATATTCCGATCTGACAGCTTCAACTTTCTCCTCAAGCTCATCAAAAACATCACTTTCAAACTCTTCCTTATATTTTTTGCTCTCAAGTCGCATTTTAACCTCACCAACTATAATGATATCCTGACCGTCTTTCTTCGCCATACCGAGCAAATTGATCTCCTTACCACGAACTTCTTTTCGGATCAATCTTTCAACTACTTCAATCCCATATTTTTCTTTCAAAAACCTCGGAAGATGCCGAAACGCTTCATTTTCAAAAGCATAAGAGAAACTCCGCGACAGCCCAGCAAGGTCCATCCTAACCTTAATCAACGATTGTTCCGTCTTTAATTGTGCCTCCGCAAGACGGTCAACTTTCTCTGTCAACCTGTTCAAACGGTC
>NZ_FAOO01000023.1:7488-29659 GCF_900070205.1 Candidatus Thermokryptus mobilis
CCAAACGGTCTGTCAGTGTCTCTATCGCTCTCCAAACGCGACTAAAGTTCTCCTCTGTTGCCCGTTTAAAGGACTCAAGCACCTCCTCAGTTCTACGCTGTGCCTCAGCAAGCTTATCCACCGAATCTTTCAATGCCTCAAATTCAGCGCGCGTTGCAACTATCCCCTTAAGCTTATCATCCACAATGGAGACAACAAGCTCGTAAATTTCCTTGCTTATTTGCGGTTTCCTTGCCTTCATAAAATTAAAGTTAATTTAACTTCACTCTTTCAATTGAAATATCGCACGGCTCATCATTCACATCCCACGATTTAACATAATCGGCTTCCTTAAATTCATCGCTTAATTCTATTGCGAGCGTTTCGTTCTTGATATAATCTTTCAAAGCCATTACAGCCTTTCTCAACCTCTCTGATTCAGTCCTAAAGAAAATACGAATCCTATCTGTAACTTCAAAATTTGCCTCCTTCCTCATATTTTGCACCCTGTTAACAAATTCACGAGCAAACCCCTCATTTATTAAATCATCACTCAGTTCAGTATCAAGCGCAACCGTTATAACTCCATCAGATTCAACCACCCAACCTTTTATATCTTCATTGTAAATCTCAACATCGGACTTTAAAATCTCAACTCTTCCCCCATCAATCTCAACTTCAACTTTACCTTCTTCTTCAAGCTTTTTTATCTTTGACTTATCAAACTCTCTTATCGCCTGCGCAACTTTTTGAGCCATTTTGCCAAATTTCGGACCGATTGATTTAAAATTCGGCTTCGCCCTTTTCTCAACTACTTCAGAATCATCATCAACATACTCAATCATTTTTACATTGATCTCATCAAGTATGACTTCCTTCATCATTTCAATCTGTTTTTTTTCATCTTCATCAGAAACAGGTATTATAATCCTTCTTAACGGTTGGCGAACTTTCAAATTTGTTTTCGCCCTTAAGGACCTGACTATATAAACTATTCTTTGAGCAAGTTCCATTCTCCTTTCAAGGTCAAGGTCAATTTCGTCCTCATTTGGTTCAGGGATATATGCGAGATGAACAGATTCATACGGTTCTTTCTTTGTCACGCCATTAAGATTTCTATAGATTTCATCTGCAAGGAAGGGAGCAAAAGGAGCCATAAGCTTTGCAACAGCGATAAGACATTCATAAAGTGTCTGGAAAGCGGATATCTTATCCTTTTCAACACCGCTTTTCCAAAACCTACGTCTACTACGCCTGACATACCAATTTGAAAGCTGATCAATCGTGAAATCGGTTATCAAACGGACTGCTCTTGTCAAATCATAATCCTCCATTGCCTCAATGTAATTTTTCACAAGCGAATTCAAGACGGAAATTATCCATCTATCAATTTCAGGTCTCTCCTTTACTGGAATCCTTTCTTCGGAGAATGTGAAGTTATCTATGTTCGCATATAAAGTGAAGAACGAATAAGTGTTAATAAGTGTGCTAAAAAATTTCCTTTGTATCTCAACTATATCCTCCTCGTTGAAAAGCTTTGGCTTCCACGGCGGGCTAACCGACATAAGATACCACCTGATGGAATCAGCACCATATTTTTCAACAACATCAAAAGGATCAACAACATTGCCCCTTGACTTTGACATCTTTTGACCCTCTTTGTCAAGTATCAGTTCATTTACAACGACATGTTTAAAAGCAGGCGAATCAAACAGAAAACTTGAAATCGCATGAAGCGAATAAAACCAACCCCGTGTTTGATCAATTCCCTCCGCTATGAAATCAGCTGGAAAGTTTTCCTTGAAAAGCTCAACATTTTCAAAAGGATAATGAAACTGAGCAAAAGGCATCGCCCCAGAATCAAACCAAACATCTATAACCTCAGGGGTTCTTCGCATCTCCCCACCACACTTCTTACAATCAAAAACAATTTGATCCACAAATGGTTTGTGCAAATCCAACGGCTCTGGGACATTTTTACCCTCTTTTCTTATCTCTTCAATACTTCCAACAGCTCTCATATCACTACACCTCTCACATATCCAAATGTTAAGAGGTGTCCCCCAAAATCTATCTCTTGACAAAGCCCAGTCCTTGTTTTCCTCAAGCCAATTCCCAAATCTCCCAACCCCGACCTCTGGAGGATGCCATCTGATCTGTTTGTTAAGTTCAATCATTCTATCAACATAACGCGTCGTGCTTATATACCAGGACTCACGAGCATAATAAAGCAAAGGCGTTTTACAGCGCCAACAATGGGGATAACTATGGACGATGGTTTCTCTCTTATAAAGTAAACCTCTCGCTCTCAAATTTTGAATTATTTCTGGGTCAGCATCCTTAACAAACTTTCCCTTGAAATCAACTATCTCATCGGTAAACTCACCACTTTTATTAACTGGTTGAAGCGTTGGAAGTTCATATTCACGCCCAACTTGATAATCCTCCTCACCGAAAGCAGGCGCAATGTGAACTATGCCCGTGCCATCTTCAATGCTGACAAAATCTGCCGTCACCACATAAAACGCCTTTTTATCAACAGGAACATAATTAAACAACCTTTCATATTCCTTACCTTTTAAATCATTGCCTTTATATTCCTCAACGATTTCATATTCCCCATCAAGAACCATCAAGCGATCCTTCGCAAGAATCAAATTCTCACCTTTATGAAAAACCTTCACATAATTTACTTCGGGATGAACTGCAAGAGCGACATTTGAAATCAAAGTCCACGGCGTCGTCGTCCAAACAAGAAAGTAAGTATTTTCTTCCCCTTTAACTCTCATCTTAACATAAACCGATGGATCTTTAACATCTTCATAACCTTGGGCAACCTCGTGCGAAGAAAGAGGCGTTTCACATCTTGGACAATATGGTTGAATCTTATATCCCTTATAAATGTATCCACGATCAAAAAATTGTTTTAAAGCCCACCAAATTGATTCAATGTATTCGTTCGTGAAAGTTATATACGCATTTTCAAGGTCAATCCAATATCCGATTCTTTCTGTCATCTGCTCCCAATCGTCAAGATACTCAAAAACCGACTTTTTACATTCAGCATTGAATTTCTCAATTCCATACTCCACTATTTCATCCTTATGTTTTATTCCGAGTTTTTTCTCAATTTCAATTTCAACAGGAAGCCCGTGTGTATCCCAACCCGCCTTCCTATAAACCTTATACCCTCGCATCGTCTTATACCTACAGACGAGGTCCTTTATCGTTCTGCTCATGACATGATGAATCCCTGGGCGACCGTTCGCAGTCGGTGGTCCCTCATAAAAAGTGAAGTTCGGTTTCCCTTCTCTTGTGCTTATACTCTTCTCAAAAATTTTGTTTTCCTTCCAAAACTTCAAAATCTCCTTTTCAAGTTCTGAATACTTTATCTTATCTGTCAGCTCCTTGTACATTTCCTTAAAAAAATCCCGATTTTGTTTTTGTTTATTGTGTTAGTGCTTTCTAAAAATGAACGATAAAATCCAAAGTATCAAAGTTAAAATCAAACTTAAAAGAATGCTTGTCGTCAATGGAAAGTAAAAAGTGAAATTTCTCTTCTGAATCAAAATATCCCCTGGCAACCTGCCTATGAAAGGGACCTTACCGCCTATTTTATCAGCGAGCAAAAGTATTAAACCAAAAAAGAAAAGTAAAGCTCCAAACAAAATCAAAATTTTCCCAAGCGATTGAAACATCTCCGAATTTTAAACATTTATTTTTTCAACAAGAAGTTTCATCAATCTCGTCAATTTCGGCTCTGTTTCACTTGCGACCCTTATAACTTCTTCAATACTCAACGGCTGCAGTGCATCAGGGAAACATTCATCCGTTATGACAGAAATCCCAAACACCTTCATCCCCATATGATTCGCAACTATGTTCTCCGGAACTGTTGACATACCGACAGCATCAGCCCCGATCAACCTCAAAAATCTATATTCAGCCCTTGTTTCAAGACTTGGACCCGTCATTGCAACATAAACACCTTTTTGAACACGGATTTTCTCTTCAAGCGCTATCTGCTCAGCAAGTTCAATTAATTCCTTGCTGTATGGCTCGGACATATCCGGGAAACGAGGACCAAGCTCATCGTCATTTGGACCTATCAAAGGATTGTCACCGAGTAAATTGATGTGATCTGTGATTATCATAAGGTCACCTTTTCTAAAAAGAGGATTCAAACCACCAGCAGCATTTGAAATCAAAAGATATTTGACTCCAAGGAACTTCATAACCCTGACCGGGAAAGTAATCTGCTTCATCGTGTATCCCTCGTAGTAATGAAATCTTCCCTGCATAGCTACTACATCTTTGCCGGAAAGTTTGCCAAAAATTAACTTGCCGTGATGTGATTCCACAGTTGAAATTGGAAAATGGGGAATGTCACCATAATCAATTACAGTTTCTGCTTCAATTTCCTTGGCAAGACCTCCAAGCCCTGTGCCAAGGATGATCCCTATCTTCGGCTCAAGCTTCGTCCTTGTTCTTATAAAGTTCAATGCCTCCATTATCTGCTGTTTCAACTCGCTCATAGGAACTTTTCCTTTTTTTATTTATTGTTCAAGGTTTTTGATTATATCGTCAAGTTTTATCTTTTCCTCAATTTTTTCAGAGCTTTCCTCTTTTTGATGGAAAATTGAAAGATTTAATTTCTCAAGTTCAGAGGAAAGAAAATTTTTCAATTCCGTCAAAATTCTATCCCTTTCAAGTTTAAGCATACTAACTTCGTTTGAAATCTTTACAAGTTCAAGTTTTGCTTTTTCAATTATCTCCTTTGATTTAAGCTCGGCTTCTTTGAGCAAAAGCTCGGACTGTTTTTTTGCGTTCTCTATCGTTTTCGTCGCTGTCTCCTGGGCTTGAACTACCGCAAGGTGGAGGTTTTTCTCAATCTGTTTATAAGCTGATACCTCCGTCTCAAGTATAGCGACTTTTTCTTTTAACTCTTTATTCTCTTGAAGAAGATTCTCATATTCGCTGGCAAGCATCTCAAGATAAATTCTCACCTCGTCAATATCGTAACCTCTGAAGGACCTCTTAAATTGCTGTTTTTTGATCGCAAGTGGTGTAAATTTCATTTTTTTACTCCCATTATTTTCTTGGTCCGAAAATCGCCGTTCCAATCCTCACAATCGTTGCCCCTTCCTCAACTGCCACTTCATAATCGTTGCTCATACCCATTGAAAGATGCCTCATCTCAACATTTCTAAAGTTAAACTTTGAAATTTCATCCCTTAATTCACGCAAAGTCCTGAACATCGGTCTAACATCTTCAGGATTCGGAAGATATGCCGCAACCGTCATCAAACCCTTAACCCAAACATATTCGCAATTCTCCGAGATTTGTCTCACAAGGTTTAACGTCTCTTCCGGTTTAACACCATACTTCGTCCGCTCTCCTGATGTATTAACTTCAATTAAAACATCAACAACCCGATTAATCCTCCTGGCTCTCTTCTCTATCTCAAGCGCGAGTTTAAACGAATCAACTGAATGTATAAGGTGAACAAAGTCAACAATATACTTAACCTTGTTCGTCTGAAGATGACCAACAAAATGCCATCTTACATTATCAATTGATTTCCTCTTTTCAAGGAGCTCCTGGACTTTGTTCTCTCCAATATCATATATCCCAGCGTTCACAACCTCAATGATTCTTTCAACCGGAACTGTCTTCGTGACCGCAACAATTGTCACATCTTCAGGGTTTCTGCCCGTTTTGAGGCAAACCTCCCGAATTTTCTGTTTTATTTTCTGAACATTATCAAAAATCATCACCATTAACTTTGCCTTTGAGAATTAAATATAAATCAGGCGCTTGAAAAAATCAAATATCCCCAATGCGATGTGAATTTGCTTGAGTGAAAAAAATTTCTTATATTTGTGATGAAATTTCGGGCCCGTAGCTCAGTGGTAGAGCATCTGCCTTTTAAGCAGGAGGTCGGAGGTTCGATCCCTCCCGGGCTCACTTTTAATCGTAATCAACAGGGGTTAAAACTTCGTCATTTTCAGTCATATCCTTTTTAAACATCTCACGGATTTTCTTGTAAATCGGACCTGGCTTTCCGTCACCGATAGTAACTCCATCATATTTCACAATTGGAGCAACTACAAGCGTTGTGCTGAAAAACATCATTTCAGCGCTATTGTACGCCTCGCTTATCGGTATGTTCGCCGATACAACATCCTTCAAAATTCCCTCATCCTTCAAAATTTTCGCAAAATAAATCGCCCTTTTAAGCATCGTTCCGTGAAGAACTTTCTCAAGCGGTGGATACTTAAAAAATCCATCCTTAGTAACAACTGCGACATTCTTATTTGACCCCTCCGTTATATTCCCCTCTGAATCAATAGCAATAGCTGTATCAGCCCCAACATTATGTGCGAAAAACTCCATCATAGCATTTGAAAGATAATTACAACTTTTAACCTGTGGTGTAAATGGTTGCCTCAATGGGAAAGGGCTTGTCACAACATTTAAACCCTCTTCATAATATCTCGCAGGATAACTAGGAGAGGAAGTAATAATTAAATAAAAATGTCCAATTGGCGACTCATCCGGATAAACACTGAAGCCACCTGTCCCGCGCGAAATCCAGAACCTTGCCATACAATCACGCTTCCCAGTTACAGCTATCGTCTCAAGAATTATCTGACGCATGCTTTCCTTATCAAGTGGAATTTTTATCCCGATCGCAGTTGCAGAACGAATGATTCTATCAAGATGCTCATCAAGAAGATAAACTTTGCCATTAACAACAAGCGAATTATCAAAAACGCCATCACCACGATGGACCATATGATCGTCAAAAGGTATCGTCATTAAATTTGGATTGGTTACAATCGCATCCCAAACGGTTGAATACATTGCGAAGTATTTTTCTTTCAAAGGTGTCTCACGCCTAACCCAGTTAAAATAATCTTCTTCAGACCAAACTTTTAACTTTCTTTGTCTCATATCTGCACTTTAAATTTTTGTTGTTTTATTTCGTTTAAAACCTCATCAAACTTCTCTATGAAAAAATCAACTTCGCTTTCACTTATTATCAGTGGTGGTAATAACCTCACAACATTATTTCTTGTGCAATTCGCTATCACCCCTTTATTTAAAAGTTCTCTCACAATTTCAGAACACTCAATTGATAGTTCAACTCCGATCATCAAACCAACCCCACGGACTTCTTTTATAATTGGATGTCTTAACTTCATCCCTTCAAGTTTTTCTTTCAAATAATTCCCAACGGAATTTATTTTTTCAACGATTTTACTCAATTCTTTGATGACTTCACATCCAGCTGAGCAAGCGACTGGATTCCCTCCGAATGTTGAACCATGTGTTCCAATGGAAAAGACATCAGCGACTCTTTCATTTCCGAGGACAGCTCCAAGGGGTAAGCCCCCACCGAGTGGTTTTGCTACTGCAACGACATCTGGTTTCACACCGTAATGTTCAAAAGCAAAAAATTTTCCCGTTCTCCACAAACCACTTTGAATTTCATCAGCCACAACAAGAAAACCGAACTTTTCCCTTAACTCAAAAATTTTCTCAACAAATTTTTTGTCCGCTGGAATTATTCCACCCTCACCCTGAATAAATTCAAGGAAGACACCAGCAACGCTATGGTTTATATTTTCCTCAAGTTGATCAATGTCGTTATATCTTAACACAGAAATTCCAGGTAAGAACGGCTCATATCCATTACGATATTTATCCCTGTCCATTAAAGAAAGCGCCCCGATTGTTCTACCGTGAAAAGAATTTGAAAAACCAACGATGATATTCTTCCCGAACCTTTTACCCCATTTTCTTGTCAATTTAATTGCTGTCTCAATCGCCTCCGCACCGCTGTTTGTGAAAAAAACCTTCTTATAGCCAGAAAACTGAATCAACAATTTCGCAAGGTTAACCTGTGATTCGTGAAAGAAAAGGTTTGAAAGATGGATATACCTATTAACTTGCTCAATTATCGCGCTCTTTATCTTCTCATTTCCGTATCCAAGTGCGTTTACTCCAATGCCGGACAACATGTCAAGATATTTCCTTCCTTCATAATCATAAAGGAAAACACCATCGCCATATTTTATATGAACCCCGAGTCGCCTATATGTTTGAAAAAAGAGCTCTTTCTCAAGTTCAAAAACCGTCATCAATTCCCTCCGCTTGACTTTGAAATTTTCTCAAAAAGCGAATAGAAAAAACTTACCTTTTTCCGCAGCTCATCAATATCACCGTCATTTATTATGACCATGTCAGCAAGCTCCCTTTTAATTTTTGAATCCAACTGTGCTCTCATCCTTTTCAAAACTTCTTCCCTTGAACATTTGTCACGCTCTATGATCCTTTTAATTTTAATCTCGTCGTCGGCGTCAACCACCAACACATAATCAAGTTCTTTATCAAAACCTGACTCAAAAATAAGCGCAGCTTCAACAATGACAAAGCTATATTTCCCCTCACCAGCGATTTTTTTTAAATCTGAAAGGATTCTCTTTATAACAGCTGGATGAACAATTGATTCAAGGAGTTTTCTCTTCTCATCGGATGAAAAGATGATGTCAGCGATGAACTTCCTGTTAAGTTTTCCCCCGATGTATGATTCCACTCCAAAAATTTTTTTTATTTTCTTCTTCAATGACTCATCGTTTTCCATGAGCTCCTTTGCCAGTTCATCAGCGTAGATCACCTTTGCCCCGAACTCTTCAAAGATTTTACAAACCGTTGTCTTTCCAGCCCCGATGCCACCGGTTATTCCAACGGTTAAAATTCCATGCTTGAAAGCCAAATTTGAAGTTCTTTTTTCTAAAAATTAAAAAATTTTTACCGCAAATAAAAAAGGCGTCCCGTTAATGTGGGACGCCTTTAAATTACTTAGCATAGGCAACAGAGCGAACTTCCCTTATAACCGTGACTTTGATCTGCCCCGGGTATTCCATTTCCTCCTGAATTTTCGCTGCTATATCCCTTGAAAGCTGTTCAGCGAGATTATCGTCAACTTTATCGGGTTCAACTATCACTCTAACTTCACGACCAGCTTGAATTGCGTATGTCTTTGCTACACCTTCAAATGACTTTGCAATTTCTTCAAGCTTTTGCAATCTCCTTACATAACCCTCAACCGATTCCCTCCTTGCCCCGGGTCTTGCACCACTTATGGCATCAGCTGCTTGAACGATTGCAGCAATTGGAGTCTCCATAGGAATATCCTCGTGATGTGAGCCAACTGCATTTACAACTATGGGATGCTCACCGTATCTGCTCAAAATTTCATACCCAATTAAAGCATGAGGACCCTCCTGCCTATCAACTACTTTACCTATGTCATGGAAAAGCCCTGCCCTTTTTGCAAGATGTGGATCAAGCCCAAGCTCAGAAGCCATAATCGCAGCAAGATAAGCTACCTCTATGCTGTGCTGTAAAACATTTTGACCATAACTTGAACGATACTTCATCTTTCCAACAAGACGGACTATTTCACGGTGCACATTGTGAATCCCGAGTTCAAGCAAAGTGTTTTCCCCGACCTTGTAAATCTCCTCTTCAAGCTCTTGTTTGACCTTTTCAACAACTTCTTCAATTCTTGCCGGGTGAATCCTCCCATCGGCAAGTAATCTCTCAAGCGCAATTTTAGCAACCTCACGTCTAAATGGGTCAAATCCAGAGATTATGACCGCCTCAGGGGTATCATCAACGATTATATCGCACCCGGTTAATTGCTCAAACGCCCGTATATTTCTTCCCTCTCTTCCAATTATCCTCCCTTTAAGTTCATCGTTTGGAATGTGAAGCACAGTGACAGTAGTTTCAACCGAATGGTCAGCAGCTGTCCTTTGAATTGCTTGAACGATTATTTTTTGAGCTTCTTTTTTTGCTTCCTCCTTCGCTTGCTCACGGACCTCGCGGATCATTTTCGCAGCTTCTGCTTTCGCCTCCGCCACCATGCTATCAATCAAAATTTTCTTCGCCTCGTCTCTCGTCAAACCAGATATCTTCTCAAGCTGAACCTTTTGTTCCTCTATCAGCTTGTCAATTTCTTTTTGCCTTACCTCAATTAATTTTCTTTGCTCCTCAATTTGTTGTTGAACTTTGTTAAGTTCACGCTCCCTCTTGTTTAATTCATCAGCTCTTTCATTTAGCTTTTCCTCTTTCGCAAGAAGTTGTTTTTCATACGATTGAAGCTTTTGCTTTATTTGATTTACCTCAATCTCAAATTCCTGTTTCCTTCTAAACCATTCATCCCTTACTTCAAGTAATTTTTCCTTTTTGATGTTGTTCGCCTCGCGCTCCGCATCTTCAATTATCTTTTGTGCTCTTGCTTCAGCACTTCCGATTTTCTTTTCCTCAACTTTTGAATGAAAGAACCATCCGATGAAAAAAGATATCAAAACAGCCAACGCGACAACTATGTATACAGCCATATTTCTACCTCCTCAAGTTTCTTTTAAAAATTATCAACAAAAACAAAAACCGCGCTTGTCAGCCCAGCGAGCTCATCCCAACGATGACGCCTGCCTGGGTACTTCTTACTTCCACTGTCCGCATCTTTAAGCTCTGGCTAAACCAGAGCAGCGGACTCCCCAAACTTTGGGGAGCGTGGCCTGTAATCCGCACCCAAGAGCCAGGCAATCAAAATAACGCTGGCTTTCCCCTGAGCTCCTACTGAGCTGACAGCGCGGTTATAAACTTAATATCTTATCAACCCGATTTGACAAATCCATCAACAAATTCTCTATCTCGCCTTCAACATTGTCATGTTTCATCCTTTCACGAAACAACTCCTCGGCTATGTTAAGCGCTGCCAAAACAGCTATCGTCAAAGCATTGCGCCCCGGAAACTTGCTCTCCAACTCTCGCATCACACCATCAACATATTCCGCAACTTTATATCCAAGCTCTTCATCTTCAACTTTTAAGGTGTATTCAGTATTTAAAATTTTCACTTTAATTGTCTTTGTCTCCGATAAATTCAATTCCATTTCCAAAGTTTATTTTCCAGGGGAAAACCAGCGTATTATCTTTTCAAAGATAACGATTGATCCTCTCAAGCAAAAAAACAATTCTCTTCTTTAAGTCCTCCTTCTCCTCCGCAGAAAACAAAACAAGCCCATCACTTCTCAACTTTTCATTCTCACGCCTCAACTTCTCAACTTCACCCTCAAACACTGACAACCTCGCACGCAAACTTTCATTCTCTTCCTTCAACTTTCGGACATATTCATAAACCTTATCAAACTTCCCTTGCAATTCCTCAATCAACGAAGCCAAATTCAACTTATTTTTATCATCTACGATCTCCAAATCTTAAAAACCTCTAAGTTTTCCTCCTGTTCTTCCTTCAACATAAGATACAATTTCCCTCATCAAAGCATTTACTTCCTCATCCGTCAGGGTCTTTTGACCCGAAACAATCTCAAGTGAAAAAGCAACGCTTTTCTTCCCTTCTCCTATCTTTTCTCCTCTATAAATGTCAAAAAGATAAATTGATTTCAAAAGACCGCCTGCCTTTTCCTTTATCGCCTTCTCTAACTCACCCACAGGCACCGACTCATCAACGACAAAAGCAAGGTCTCTATACACACTTGGATACCTGGGCAACTCAACATAATGTCTTGACTCTATCCGTGAACCTTTAGACATCAAATTCAAATCAATTTCAGCAATGAATATATCCGCTTGAACATCAAACCTTTTCAAAAGAACATCTCCAACTTTAAACAACTTCCCGGCATATTTTCCATCTATTTCAACACCTATCTCAAGCTCAGCCAAAGCGCTTCTATTATTAGAATAATAAATAAATCTGTAATTTTCAAGAAAAACCGACTTGAAGAGACGCTCAATTTCCCCCTTCAAATCGTAAATGTCAAAGTTCCTTTCCTTTAAATCGTAACTCAGTGGTTCCGCCCTTCCCGTCATTAAAATTAAAAGATGTTCCTTCTCAACATAATTGCCAACCAAACTTGACACATCATCGCCTGCAAGACCAACACCGAAGACCCTCCCTATCTCAAAAAACTTCAAATCCCTTATACCATAACCAAAGTTATGCCTTACGACATCAAGGGCGCTTGGAATTAAGCTCGGTCTAAGCGCCGACATCTCCCTGCTTAAAGGATTCAAAACCTTGACAAAATTATCGCTAAACAATGAAGCCACTTCCTCATCAAGCATGCTGTTTGTAACAACTTCTTTAAACCCGGCTCCGATCAACCTCTCCCGAACAACTTCATTAAAATCAACTTTTGCTTTTTCAGTTGAAAAATGAACCACAGAACTCATTTTATCCGGGATTTTATCGTATCCATAGACACGGGCAACCTCTTCAACTAAATCAATTTCCCTTTCAATGTCAGGTCTAAATGTCGGCACTCTAACTTTAACAGAATCATCATCAACATTTAAAACCTCAATCTCAAGCCCTTCAAGTATTTCAACAACCTTATCTCTTGGAATTTCCATTCCGATGATTGAGTTGAGCCGTGAAAATCTCAATTTTACGATGCGTGGTTCAATTTTAACTGGATAAACATCAATCACTCCTTTCAAAACTTCGCCTCCAGCAATCTCAGCCATAAGTTGCGCTGCTCTATCAACAGCCCAAATAACAGCATTTGGGTCCGCACCTCTTTCAAATCTATACGATGCATCGGTAGAAAGACCCAGAAACTTTGATGTCCTTCGTATGCTGATGGGGTTAAAATAAGCGCTTTCAATTAAAACATTCCTCGTTTCATCGGTTATCTCGGAATTCAAACCACCCATGACCCCAGCTATTGCCACTGGTTTTTCAGCATCACATATCATCAGTGTATCCGAACGCAGTGTTCTCGCCTTGCCATCAAGCGTAATAAAAACTTCACCGTCATTTGCACATTTAACGACGATTTTATGCCCAGTGAGTTTATCATAGTCAAAAGCGTGAAGAGGATGCCCCACTTCATAAAGGACGAAATTTGTTATGTCTACGATGTTATTTATAGGTCTTAATCCAACCAAGCGGAGATAATTTTGAAGCCATTGTGGGGATGGTTCCACTTTTACATTTAAAACAACCCTTGCGGAATACCTCGGACAATTTATATAATCAACAATTTCAACAGACGCAAAATCAGTGACTTTTCTCTCCGACTCAATTAGTTTAACCTCTGGTTTCTTCAACTTCAATCCGAACACTACCGCAAGTTCCCGAGCTATCCCTATATGACTTAAACAATCCGGGCGATTTGGGGTTATGCTTATATCATAAACCACATCATCAAGTCCGAAATATTCAGCCAATGGTTGTCCAACCTTTGCACTTTCATCAAGAACCATTATTCCCTCTTTATCTTCACCAAGCCCAAGCTCATATTCAGAACATATCATTCCATACGATTCAACACCGCGAATTTTAGCTCTTGTCAATACGAATGGTTTCCCCTCCGGATCGTGTTGATTTCTTGGGATGATAGCTCCGACGAGCGCAACGGGTACTTTCTGACCAACCGCAACATTAGGTGCACCGCATATAATTTGAAGCACATCCTTTCCAACATTAACTTTACAGACCGTTAACTTATCGGCGTTAGGATGTTTATTCACTTCTAAGACTTCCCCGACATAAAAATTTTTATACTTCTCACCAAGATATTCAACACTTTCAACCTCAAGCCCGAGCATCGTTAGCTTTTCCTTTACTTCCTCAGGTTCTGCTTCAAGGTCAATGTAATTTTTTAGCCAGTTATGTGATATTTTCACCGCTTGTGGAAGATTTTATTTTAGAATTGATCAAGGAATCTGAAATCGTTCTCATAAAACAACCTTATATCATCTATCCCATATTTTAACATTGCGATTCTTTCAACACCCATACCAAAAGCGTAACCAGTATATTTTTCCGCATCGTATCCAACAAACTTGAAAACATTTGGGTCAACCATTCCACACCCAAGTATTTCAAGCCAGCCACCATATTTACAAACCCTGCAACCTTTACCTCCACATATGAAACAGCTGACATCTACCTCAGCGCTTGGTTCAGTGAATGGGAAAAAACTGGGTCTAAATCTCAACTTAACATCACTGCCAAACATTTGTTTAGCAAACGCAAGCAAAGTCCCTTTTAACTCCGCAAAAGAAACCCCCTCATCAACATACAAACCTTCAACCTGATGAAACAAACAATAACTCCTCGCACTTATCGCTTCATTTCTGTAAACTCTTCCAGGGGCAATGATCCTAACTGGCGGTTTCTTTGACTCCATCACTCTTATCTGAACGGGGGAAGTGTGCGTTCGTAAAATTATTTTATCCTCAATGAAAAAAGTATCTTGCATATCCCTTGCTGGATGCTCGGGAGGTATGTTTAACGCTTCAAAGTTATGATAATCATCTTCTATCTCAGGCCCAGAAGCGACTTCAAAACCCATCCCAATGAAAATTTTCTTTATCTCCTCAAGCGTTTGTGTAAGAGGATGTTTCCTTCCCGTGTATTTCAACCTTCCAGGTATTGTAAGATCAACAAAACTTTCAACCTTGGCTTTCTTTCCCTTAATTTCAAGTTTCTTCTCGTTGTATTTCCCCTGAGCTAGCTCCTTCAACTCATTGAGCAATTTACCAAGAGCTGGTTTCTCTTCCTTTGGAACTTCTCTTAACTTATCAAAAAGTGACTGAATTATGCCCCTGCGACCAAGATATTTAACCCTTAATTCTTCAAGTTGCTTCTCATCTTCAACACTTGAAATCTCGGAGAGAAATTTGGACTTTACTTCTTCAATTTGATTTTTCATCTCTGAGTTAAATTTTCATTTTTAAATAAAAACTCCCATCACCCTCACAAAATCAAAGTTATAGACGGGGTGATGGGAGTTAAACTTTAACTAAAAGCGAACTTTACAACTTCAGAGAAAGCATCCGGATTATTCACCGCAAGATCAGCTAACATCTTGCGGTTGATCTCAACCTGCTTTTTCTTCAATGCTGAAATTAATTTTGAATATGTAGTTCCGTTCAACCTTGCTGCAGCGTTTATCCTCGTTATCCAGAGTCGTCTAAATTCTCGCTTTTTCGTCCTCCTATCACGATACGAGTATTGAAGTGCCTTCGCAACATGGTCTTTGGCTTGTCTGAGGGTGTTGCCTCGCATCCCCCAGAACCCTTTTGCCCTCTCAAGGATTTTCTTCCTTCTCCTCCTTGATGCTGGCTTATTCGTCGCTCTCATTTCAACCACAAATTTTAGTTTTAAAATTCATCAAGCAAGGATCAATCGCTTAATCCTTTTCTCTTCATATGGATGCACAAGCGTCGGCTTGCGAAGTTGACGCTTACGCTTCCTTGACTTGCCAGTTGCAAGATGACTTCTACCGGCTTTCTGCCTCTTGATTTTGCCAGTGCCTGTAACTTTGAAACGCTTCATCGCCGCGCGATTACTTTTCATCTTTGGCATCAGTGATTTCTCCTCCCAGCTGTTTGTTTTTTTCTTCCTGTTCCCTCAATATTTGTATTTTCTTTCTGTCAGGTGAAATAAGAACACTCATCACACTCCCCTCAAGCCGTATATCCTGCTCAACTCTACCAATATCCGACAACATCTCAATAAACCTTCTCAAAATCCTCTCACCAAATTCAGTATGTAAAATTTCTCTGCCTTTAAATAACACAGACGCTTTAACTTTGTGCCCCTCAAGCAAGAACTCCCTTGCATGTCTAACTTTAAAATTAAAATCATGCTCACCTGTATTCGGATGAAACCTTAATTCTTTTACAACCGCTGATGCTTGTTGCTTCTTGTGAAGTTTCTCTTCCTTCTGTCTCTCATACTTATATTTACCGTAATCCATTAATCTACAAACAGGTGGATTAGCATGCGGCGCGACTTCAACTAGGTCATAACCTCTTTCCTCAGCTAATTTTAACGCATCACGCGTGTTCATTATTCCGAGCTGTTGCCCATTTTCGTCTATCACCCTAACCCTCGGGACTTTAATCTGGTCATTAACCCGTAATTCTTTCCCTATGGCTGATCCCCTTTTTGTTTTTAAATTTAGCGTTTCACCTTCCTCCTTATCTCTTGCCTTGTCCTTTCGCCATCTGCTACAATTAGATCAGCAATATACTTAATCATCTCCTCGTGCGATTTTCTGAATTCATCCATTTTCTCGTGATGCTCTCTTCTAAACTCATCAAGCCGTTCACGAGATTCCTTAAGATTTTCACTCAAAACATATATCGTCTTTTGATGTTCCCGCCTGAGCTCATCAAGCCGTTCAACCATAATCTTTACATTCTCTTGATGCTCCCGTCTAAACTCATTTATCAACTCACTTATATTTTTTGCCTCTGCTTTAAGTGTCCTGTTATTTATAATAGCAAAAGTCAAAAATACACCGAGTATCGTCGCCATAACACCACCCAATGTCAAAATCTCATAAAAATTCACGCCTAATCAACCGTTTTAGTTTCAATTTCAAATTTAATCCTTGAAATAAAACTTTCCAAATCAAAAACCCCAAGGTCACCTTTACCATGTCGTCTAACTGAAACATTGCGATTTGTCTTTTCCCTTTCGCCTATAACAAGCATATATGGAATTTTCTTCGTTTCAGCTTCCCGAATTTTATAAGTTATCTTTTCATTCCTCAGGTCAATTTCCGCTCTTACTTTCATCTCTTTCAACTTTTGATAAATCTCAACCGCGTAATCATTCTGAGCATCCGTTATGGGAAGAACAGCCACTTGAACTGGGGCAAGCCAAACTGGGAAATTCCCGGCGAAATGTTCCGTCAAAATCCCAACGAACCTCTCAAACGACCCGAATATCGCTCTATGAATCGCAACCGGGCGTTTCGGTTGACCATCTGCGTCAATGTAAGTTAAATCAAATCTTTCTGGCAACATAACAAAATCAAGTTGAATCGTCGCAACCTGCCAGTCCCTTCCCAAGGCATCTTTAATCTGGACATCAATCTTTGGACCGTAAAAAGCACCTTCTTTTTCTTTTAACCCATACTTTATGCCATTTTGTTCAAGCGCCATCTTTAATGCTTGTTCTGCTTGCTCCCACAAAGCTGGGTCTCCCATAGCATTGTCTGGCTTCGTTGAAAGATAATAAGCTGGCTCAAACTTAAAAATCCCGTAAACATAGTTTATAAAATCAATAAGCTCGTTTATCTCATTTAAAATTTGATCAGGTCTACAATAAATATGGGCGTCGTCCATGGTTATTTGCCTGACGCGAAACATGCCTCCCAATGCCCCAGAAATCTCATTCCTGTGAAGACGACCAATTTCAGCAAGACGAAGAGGCAAGTCCCTATAACTTCTCGTCCTCATCTTATAAACATATGTGCTCTCGGGACAATTCATCGGCTTGAGTGAGTATACCTCGTTTTCAACTTCAAGGACGAACATATTCTCTTTGTAATGCTCCCAATGACCGGAGCGTTCCCAAAGGTCTTTCTTAACAAGTATCGGCGTTGAGATCTCCTCATATCCCCTTTTGTCAAGTTCTTCCCTTATAAACTTTTCAAGCTCACGGAAGATAATCATTCCCTTTGGCAACCAAAACGGAGCCCCTGGGGCTATATCGTGGAAAACAAAAAGCTCAAGTTCTTTCCCAAGCCGACGATGGTCTCTTTTTCTTGCTTCCTCAAGGCGACGAAGATGCTCCTCAAGAAGTTCTTTTTTAGGATAAGCAACACCATAAACCCTTTGCAACATCTTGTTTTTCGGATCACCGCGCCAATATGCGCCAGCAACATTTAATAACTTAACATACTTTATCTTGCCCGTTGAAGGCAAATGCGGACCACGACATAAATCCGTGAAAGTACCCTCACTGTAAAAAGTTATAGTATCACCGTCCTCTATCTGCTCTATTATCTCAATTTTGTAAGGGTCGCCCTTCCTTTTGAAAAATTCAAGCGCTTCCTCCTTCGTCACAACTTTCCTAACATACGGTTCGTCCCTTTGTGCCAACTCCGTCATCTTCTCTTCAATTTTTTGCAAATCCTCCGGCGTAAGCGGTCTATCAACATCAACATCGTAATAAAAACCATCTTCAATTGGCGGACCAACACCAAATTTCGCTCCAGGGAAAAGCTCCTCTATTGCGTGAGCCATAAGATGAGCGGAACTATGCCAGAAAACCTCCCTTCCTTCTGGATCCTCAAATGTCAAAATTTTTAACTCACAATCATTTTCAAGCGGACGCGTTAAATCAACCACAACCCCATCTACTTTAGCAGCTACCGCTTCTTTGAACAAACGCTTGCTTAACATCTCAGCTATCTGCAACGGCGTCGTCCCTTTAGCAACTTCTAAAATACTACCATCAGGCAGTTTTACCTTTATCCTTTCCTCCATAAAAAAATTAAAATTTGAGTTTTCACTTCAAGGGAAAGTCCGAGTTAAAAATAATAATTTCCCCGAGAAAATCAAAACAAAACCTTAACCTGCAACTTCTACCAGAACAACAGTTATCAACCTTAACTTTTCATCCACACGATAAAACAAAAATAAATCATCAATCAAAATTTTATAAATCTCCCCTTCAAGCTTTTCGCACCCATTCGGATACGGTTCGTCTCTCAAAAGATTAACACGCTCAATAAAACCAGCCATTTTAGCAACATCACCCTTAAAACATGACAACAAATCAACCAATAACTCTTCTTTGAATCTTACATCATATTTTCTCTTGTCAACTTTCATCCCTCTGAGCACCATCCTTTCCATCTTCTTAAATTCACTATACGGCAGTATCGTTATATACTTTTTGCTTCCCTTCATAAGATGCAATACCTTTTTCTCGTCCCAATTCTTCAATCCTTTGCTCCAAAAAGTTTTTTCTTAAAATATTCAAGCGTCTTTTTTAATCCTTCCCTCCTTGGCACCTTCGGCTCCCAACCCAGTATCTCCCGCGCCTTCGTTATATCTGGTCTTCTAACCTTGGGATCGTCTGGCGGAAGCGGTTTAAAAATAATTTTGCTATTGCTACCAGCAATTTCCCTTATCTCATAAGCAAGTTCCAAAATTGTTATCTCATCAGGATTTCCAAGATTTATCGGATAAACATAATTTGACATCAAAAGTTTAAAAATCCCCTCAACCAAATCATCAATGTAACAAATACTTCTCGTTTGCTTTCCATCACCAAAAACAGTCATATCTTCACCCTTAAGTGCTTGCGTCATAAATGCTGGTATAACCCTACCATCATCAATTCTCATCCTGGGTCCATATGTGTTAAAAATCCTTGCTATCCTCGTGTCAAGTCCGTGATACCTGTGGTAAGCCATCGTCATAGCTTCAGCAAACCTTTTTGCCTCGTCATAAACACCACGAATTCCTATCGGATTTACATTACCGTAATATTCCTCGCTTTGCGGATGAACGAGTGGATCCCCATAAACTTCACTCGTTGACGCAAGCAAAAATCTCGCGCCTTTTGCCTTTGCAAGCCCAAGCGCCTTGTGCGTCCCCAGAGCACCAACCTTTAATGTCTGTATCGGATACTTGATATAATCCATCGGGCTTGCTGGCGAAGCGAAGTGAAGAATAAAATCAACATCTCCTGGAACATATAAAAATTCCGTAACATCATACTTGATAAACTTAAACTTCGGATTACCAAAAAGATGAGCTATATTGTCAAGATTTCCAGTGATTAAATTATCAAGACAAATCACCTCATCTCCTTCAGCTATAAAGCGATCGCAAAGATGCGACCCTATGAAACCAGCTCCTCCAGTTATAACTACTTTCGCCAATTCTTATATCTCTTTTTTATTTTTCTAAAGATGGAGAAAAAATCATAACAGCGACAGGTCTTTTAGAAACTCTTTAAGCGTTGGCAACTTTGCGTCTTTTTCTGAGAGGATGGGATTATCAATTGGCCACTCAATCCCTATATCAGGATCGTTCCAAATTATCCCTCTGTCATGTTCAGGAGAGTAAAAATTATCAACCTTATATTCAACCTCAGCGATTTCAGAAAGCACAACAAAACCATGAGCAAATCCCTTCGGAATATATAAAATCCTTTTATTTTCCTCAGATAAAATAACGCCAAACCATTTTTTGAAAGTTTTTGACCCAGGTCTTATATCAACAGCCACATCAAAAATTTCTCCCTTTATACATCTGACAAGCTTTGATTGAGCAAATGGTTCTACTTGAAAGTGAAGCCCCCTCAAAACACCTTTAATCGATTTTGAATGATTATCTTGAACAAATTTTTCGGTTATGCCAAATCTCTCAAACTCCCTGTAACTGTATGTCTCCATAAAAAATCCTCTTTTATCCTCAAACACAATTGGCTCAATCACAACAAGTTCAGGTATCTGGCTTACCCTTGTAAATTTGAACGGCAAGATAAAGTAAAACTTTACTTTTCACTTTCTCCCGATGCCGTAATAAACGAAACCAAGCCCTTTCAACTTTTCCGGCTTGTAGATGTTTCTCCCATCAAAAACGACCGGCGTTCGCATGAGGCTTTTCATATAATTGAAGTCCGGCTCGCGAAATTCCTGCCATTCCGTAACTAAAACAAGCGCATCGGCACCTTTAATTGCCTCGTATTGATTTTTCGCAAATTTAATTTTTTTATCAAAAATTTTCTTTGCGTTTGGCATCGCAACCGGGTCATACGCGACAACACTTGCACCAAGTTTCAACAGCTCGTTTATTATCGTAATTGAAGGAGCTTCGCGCATATCGTCCGTCTTTGGCTTAAAAGACAAACCCCAAATTGCAATTTTTTTATCCTTTAACTTCCCGTTGAAATGTTTCTTTATTTTCTCAACAATTAACCTTTTCTGTTTCTCATTGACCTCATAAACTGCCTTAACTATTTTCAAATCAACCCCATTTTTCCCACCCATCTTTATAAGTGCCTTTAAATCCTTCGGAAAACAACTTCCGCCCCAACCAACACCAGGAAAAAGAAACTTCGGACCTATTCTGACATCATAACCAATTGCGATTCTCACCTTTTCAACATCAGCACCAAGTTTTTCACAAAGATTTGCTATCTCATTCATAAAGGAAACTCTCATCGCAAGAAATGCATTTGCGGTATATTTGACCATTTCAGCACTTCTTGTGTCCATGACAAGTATTGGGGCGCCAGTCCTAACAAACGGCTCGTAAAGTTCTCGCATTATTTTCTCGCTCTCACCATTGTTAACCCCTATCACGACCCTATCTGGAAACATAAAATCTTGAACTGCATTTCCCTCTTTTAAAAATTCCGGGTTTGATGCTACATCAATAAACGCAGTTTCAGGAATTTTCCCAATCGTTGAAAAAATAATCTCTCTTATCCTGTCAGCTGTTCCAACTGGAACTGTTGATTTGCTTACTATCAACTTGCGAACATGTGGATTTAACTTGATTTCTCTTTTTAAAATTTTAGCTATGTTCCTAACGACATTGAAAACTATTGATAAATCAGCATCTCCATCCCTGCCCGGTGGGGTTGGAAGACAAAGGAAAATTAACTCCGACTTCCGAACCGCTTCTTCAAGATCCGTAGTAAACGAAAGACGAGCAGCTGATAAATTTTTCTTGACAATTTCATCAAGCCCGGGCTCATAAATCGGCAAAATCCCCATTTTCAATTTTGAAATTTTCGCACTGTCAACATCCATACAAATCACATCATTACCTGAATCAGCAAAGCAAGCACCCGTTACTAGTCCCACATAACCTGTGCCTATAACAGAAATTTTCATTTGATTCCGTCTTTGGTTTTAAAATTCATAGGAGAAATAAATTTTTATCCCCTTTTCCTCAGCATATCTTCTAACAAGCGGAGATGTTTGATAAGTGACAAGAATCTTGACCTGCTCCTTTGGTATATATTTCTTTATCGCATTAACCTTCTTTATGAAATCATCAATATCACTTTTCTTCAACTGCGACCTCGCCTCACCTATAACGACATATTCTTCTCCGTTTATCCTCCCTGTCCCCCAGATATTAACTTCAATATATTTCCCAGGGGCAATTTCAATATAATCCCTTTTCAATCTGCCGATTATCTCAATCCCAATATCCCTCTTCAAAAGTTCTGGTAGTGCCTTTATTGCTTCATCCTCCAAGCGATATCCAACTGTATGAGCAAGCCCACCAACTTCCTTTTTTAGCGATTCAAGTCCTTTGGTAAGTTTTTCTATCTCTTTTTCCGTCCTGCGCTGCGCCTCCGCAAGCTGG
>NZ_FAOO01000024.1 GCF_900070205.1 Candidatus Thermokryptus mobilis
TCTTTGCATCAAGCTCGCTCCTCATACTCTCAATCTTTGCTTCAAGATTGCTCCTCATATTTTCAATTTTAGCCTCAAGGATTTCAATATCCTTTTTCGTTGCTACCTCCTTTAGCAGTTCCTCTTTTAATTCTGTTTTTGTCTGATACCATTTGTTATCAATCTCTGCACCTATAACTGTTTCAAGCGATTTCACAATTTTTTTCGCCTTTTCCATCCCAAATGCTTCCTCAAAAACCTCGTATATTTCAATTGGAATGGTTACCGCCATTTTTAAAATCTTTTTTGTCAAAGTTACACAAGTTAAAGAACTTTTTCAACTCCCCGGTTTAAGTATAACTTTCAATCCATCACCATTTCTTATGGCTTCAAAACCTTCTTCAAATTTTTCAAGAGGTAATTGATGCGTTATAAAGCCAGCTTCAAGGATTTTATCCGCCAGCCCAGCTCTTAAAAGCGAGCGCATAACTTCCCATGTCTCAAATACCCTTCTGCCTATTATCCCGTGAATCGTTATACCTTTGAAGATCACATTCTTTGAGAAATCAATGTTGACATCCCCCTCTGGAAGACCAAGCAAAGAAATCGTTCCACCCATTCTTATCACTTCAAACGCATCTTGATATGCTTTATAATTTCCGGACATTTCAAACACAACATCAACGCCTGTTCCTTGTGTTTCAGCTTTAACCGTTTTTATAAATTTTTCTCTTTCCTCTGGGATCGCAACATCAAAGCAAAAATCCGCCCCAAATTTTTTAGCCATTGAAAACCTTTTTTCAACTATTTTCTCGTGCGTGGCTCCTGTTCCTGGTTTTGACGCATCCGTGACGAAAATTTTTGAAGCACCGCTCATCTTCGCTATTGCCGTAGCCATCAAACCTTGAACCCCGCAACCAAGGATTGCAACCGTTTGCCCCATTAAATTCACCGACTGAGCCGTATGAACAGCGTTTCCAACCGCATCCATAAAAGCAATTATCTCAACTGGAAGCTCACCATTTTTAAAAAGCACAATATTTTCAGCTGGGACCTTAACAAATCTTGTAAAAGCGCCATCTTCGTGTATCCCCTTTATCCTGGTATTTTGGCAAACATGTCTCTGACCTATACGACACTGATGACAACGACCACAGGTTATATGCATCTCCGCTGAGACGATAAAATTCTCATTCAAAACACTTATCAAATCAACATCCTTAGCAAGCTCATCAACGCTTCTTTTCCCAACAAAATCAAGAAGCACCTTGTCATTTGAAGCCCTCTCAAAAAGCAAACCCGCCAAATGTCTTCTTGCGACATCCCCGGCATCAACTATCCTGCCAGCGAATTCATGTCCTATTATAACATAAGGTGCTGAATTTGAAATCATTTCGTCCTTTAAAGATTGCTTGCTGTTATAAATTCCAACATCCGTCCCACAAATTGCTGTTGCTATAACTTCAATTTTAACTTCGGTTGGGTTAGTTATTTCCGGGATAGGAACCTCGGCAAGAGCCAACCCCTTTTTCCACTCCCTGTCAGGGCGGGGGGTCTCCTTGATGACCGCCTTCATGGTGTTGCTTTCCATTTGTGAAATGTCCTTTCTTTTTGAAAGAACCGATTTTTACGGTTCGCTTGTAAATATAACCAAAAGATTCGTTTTGTTCAATCATCAAAAAGTTAACACTTGCTTTTTAACCATCTTAATTTTATCTTAAATCGTAAAAATAAGCCCAAAATTAAATATGTTCACTGGCATAATCCAAGAGGTTGGAAAAATAAAGTCAATAATTCAAAAGGACAACGCAAGGATCTTAACAGTAGCATCGGTCAAACTAATAAACGAAATTAAACCCGGGGATAGCGTATCGGTAAACGGAGCTTGCTTGACAGTTGTTGAGAAGTCAAATAATTCATTCAAAGTTGAAGCAGTTGAAGAGACAATAAAAAAGACAAACCTTGGGAAATTAAAAAATGAAGACCCAGTAAACCTTGAACTTGCTTTAAAACTTGGGGAACGCATCGGAGGTCATCTCGTCACAGGGCACATTGACACGACGGGAAAAATTAAAAAGATAAAAAAACTCACCAAAAGCTGGCTCTTTGAAATCAACTTTCCAAAACAATTCAGAAGATACATCATCAGCACTGGCTCAATCGCTGTTGATGGCATAAGCTTAACAGTAGCACACATTGACGACGACACATTTACCGTTTCAATCATACCCTATACTTGGGAAAATACAAATTTTAAATTCAAAAAGGTCGGGGACGAAGTTAACCTTGAGTTTGATTTCTTCGGGAAGTACATTGAAAACTTTTTAAAAACTCTCAAGGTGGAAAACTATGGCAAGAAGGATAAAATACTGGATAGAGGATGACGGGAAAAATTTCATAACCGATGAAGAGTGGGAAGAGATAATGAAATTACAGAGGTGGTATAATTCAGAGTTCGTTTGGACAGCCGGGAAAATTAACTTTAAAAGGTTTGCCGTCTTTCCAAACTGGGAAAACATTGAACTGATGATTTGGGCTGGGGAAAACGAGCCCGTGAAAAATATCATATCAAAAAAGTTTGAAGCGCTTATCTCCTCCGGAATGAACGAAAGCGAAGCTCTGGAAAAACTTGAAAAGGAAGGGTTTGTGATACTAAAAAGAGGTGGCTACATTGATAACTCAATCGCAAGTGGCATAACAAGAATCGGCGGTAATGAATTCAACGCTTACCTTCTATGTGAATTCCTTTTAAAAGCATCGCTGATCATAACAGGCGCTGAAATAAAAATCTATGACGAAGGGGAATTCATAAAAAGTGGTCTTGTAAAGATAAAGGCTGGCATTGTATATGTCACAAAGACCGAAAGGGTTTCGGATGAGAAATGGGGCGAGATGAGAAGACACAAAAAGGTCTTCTCAATAGTTGACCCCGCAAAATATACAAATTACCCCCGCCTCAAAAATGTAATACCAAACTATAACTCATTAAATAGAAAAGATAAACTAGCTATACTTCACGACTGGAACTGGCTTGGCTATGGCGACCCATATGATTTTGAAGGTGATGACCTCACAGGATATGACCTTAACAAAAAAACAAAGGGAATTATCTTCTTAAAAGAAAATCAATCTTGAAGAGATGAAAAAATTCTTGTTGATGACTTTAATCGTAAATCTCGCTTTCTCACACGATTACTGGCTTCAACCCCAAAAATTCCATCTATCAAAAGGAGAAACTCTTGTAGTTCATCTCTATGTTGGCGATAAATTTGAAAAGGAAATTGAAAGGGAATTTCAAAAAAATATGACTTTGAAATTTGAGCTCATCACAGATTCATCGTCGTTCAATCTTGTTGATGAAATCAAAGATAAATCCATCCCTATTCTCGTAAAGAAAATCAACTTTGAGGGTCTCGCCCTGCTTTCAATGGAAAGAGATTACGCATATATTGAACTAAAACCCGAGGAATTCTCCGAATACCTAAGACACGAGGGGCTTGAGGATATTCAAAAACTCATAGAAAAACTCCCCCCTCGCAAGGTTGAGAGAGAAAGATATAGGAGATTTATAAAGTCGTTAATTATGGTCGCTGATAAACCCAAAGGCAATGTTTATAGTAAAGTCCTTGGGCAAAAGCTTGAAATAATACTTCTTGACAACCCATTCAAAACAAAACCCGGCGATGAAATAACAGCTCAAGTTCTATTTGACGGAAAACCCCTTGCTGGTAAAACAATAACCGCATACAACCTTGAACCAGAAAGTAAAAAAATCAACGAGTATAAAGCTAAAACTGATAAAAACGGAAGGGTTAAATTCAAAATAGAAAACCCCGGGCTATGGTTAATTCGCCTCGTCCATCTTTTAAAATGCAACGGCTGTGAAAACGCCGACTGGGAAAGTTTCTGGGCGTCTTATAGCTTTGAGATCAAACCGAAATAAACCTTCACTTAACTTTGACTTTTTTCGCTTGCCCTTGTTTTGGCTTCTCCTCAAGAAGTTTGTCAGCAAGCGCAATCCCAGCGTCAATCATTGACCTTATAGCAAGGAGAATTTCCTTGTTCGCTTGAATGAAATGTTTTTTCGTCTCTTCTAATTCTGGCGGTAGCGACTCAAGTATAGATGAAATATCTGGCAATGGTATGTAATACTTCGGGATTTGTTTCTCTTCCGGCATTTTTCATCTCCCTTTAATTTTTTCAAATTCAATCGTCAAAATCCCATCTTCAAGCTTTGCCTCAACGACCCGTGATGATGCAAGGGTGTGTGGCAAAAAGATATTTCTCCTAAAACTTGGAAGTTCAATTATCAATTCGTCATTCTTAACCCAAACATTGACATCTCTTTTTGAGAAGAAAGGCATTTTCAATTTAAGGTGATATCTTCCATTTTTCTCTTCAATTTTCATCGGCTTACCTTCATAAAAAATCTCGGTTGGATCGTCTTCCCCGTATAAATTGACGGCAAACTTTAAGAGCTTGTTCAAGCCAACAATCTCATCATCCCCAAGAAATGATATTTTCATCGGTATAGGTGCGAACACTTCCCTCACAAATTCAACATGCTTATTCTGTGTCTGTTTCCACTTTTTGAAATGTCTATCTTCAATTTCATCAGGGAAAACTTTGTTAACAATTATAAGATCAACTGGGAAACCAAAAAGATTCAAATAAGTATAAGCCCTCTGGGATTCTTTTATCACCATTTTTTCTGGGTTAACAACTATTCTAACGCTTGATGTCTTAACATCAGTTAAAATCTTCTTCGTGTGTTCAATTTTTCTATACAGGTCTTCAACTTGTGAATAAACATCATCTGTTGGAAGCGGAAACTTTACAACCTTTTCAGCTACTGGTCTGATTGTTTTGACAAGTTTTCTCTCAAGTGGGAAAAACCTTTCCATATACCAGCTCACAATGTCCGGGAAACTTAACATTCTGATTGTGCTTGCGGTTGGGGCACAATCAACAATCACCACATCATAACTTTTATCCGAGTGATAATCATTTATCTTCAACAAGCTGAAAAGTTCCTCAAGCCCCGGGAAGATCGCAAACTCCTCAGCTATAAACTTATCAAATCCTTGATAGGAGAGGAACTTTACGATGAATCCTTGAATTTTATCCCAATTTATTCTGAGCTCTTCGTTAACATCAAGTTCTTGAGCCCAGAGTTTCTCTGTGACTTTGACGGGGAACTTGCCGATTCTTTTGCCGAAAGAATCGCTTAAACTATGTGCTGGGTCCGTGCTTACAACGATCGTTTTATATCCAAGTTCGGAACATAAAACCCCGGTACCAGCGGAGACAGTTGTCTTCCCAACGCCACCTTTTCCGGTATAAATTATAACTCTCATTTCTCAAAAAGCGATTAAAAATTTTATTCAAGTTTAAGTTAAAATGAAGGAATGATAAAATCAAATTCCCCCTTGAAAAAATAAATTTTGTAGCGCGTGCGGGATTCGAACCCGCGATCTCCGCCTTGAGAGGGCGGTGTCCTAGACCACTAGACGAACGCGCCATAAAAAATTTTGAGCGCGAGACGGGACTCGAACCCGCGACACCCAGCTTGGGAAGCTGGTGTTCTACCAACTGAACTACTCGCGCTCAAACTTCATTATAAATATAAATCCATCAACCGAAAAAATCAAGTTTAAAATAGGTAGAATATGGTGAGAAGATACTATTTGCAAGGGAGTTTGGGACAAATCAGCAGGGGGTGAAGTTTTGGGTTGAGAGGTTTGAATTGAAAAATTCTTAAGTTTGGAAAGGGAAAATTTAAACGAAGTGTCCCCTATGTTGCCAATGGGATCACTTAAAAACACTTGCTTTCTTACCTTTAGTTGATTATATTTTCCGAAAAATTTTTGCGTAAGCGGGAGAAGTGAAAACGGATATAAAATCTGTCCTGATAATTGGGAGCGGACCAATAATAATAGGGCAAGCATGTGAATTTGACTATTCCGGAACGCAAGCTTGTAAAGTTCTTAAACAAAAAAATATAAGGGTGATACTTGCAAATAACAATCCCGCCACCATAATGACGGATCCTGAATTTGCGGATGCAACTTATCTTGAGCCATTAACACCCTACTTCATTGAAGAAATCATAAAAAAAGAACGCCCCGACGCACTTCTACCAACTCTTGGTGGTCAAACAGCTCTAAATTTAACAGTTCAACTTCACGAGCTTGGAATACTTGATAGATACAATGTCAGAATAATTGGGTCAAGCATTGAAGCGATTAAAAAAGCAGAGGATAGAGAACTCTTTAAACGAGCGATGGAAAAAATCGGTTTAAAAGTCCCAGAGAGTTCTTTTGTGCAAAGTATTGATGAAGGGATTGAATTTGCTTTAAAAATTGGGTTTCCTGTAATTTTGCGCCCAAGTTTCACGCTCGGTGGAACAGGTGGCGGAATTGTTTACAACATTGAAGACTTGAAGCGAAAACTTGAAAAAGCATTGATAGAAAGCCCGATAAAGAAAGTTTTAATTGAACAATCAGTAATCGGATGGAAAGAGTATGAACTTGAGGTCATGCGGGATAAAAAAGATAATTTTGTCGTCGTCTGTTCAATTGAAAATTTCAACCCTATGGGGATTCACACGGGTGATTCAATAACGGTTGCTCCTGCACAGACATTAACGGATAAAGAATACCAGAAACTCAGGGACTATGCAAAACTTATAATGAGAGAGATAGGCGTTGAAACTGGTGGAGCCAACATTCAATTTGCCTTGAACCCAGAAACAGGCGAAATTTTGGTGATTGAAATGAACCCAAGGGTTAGCAGAAGCTCGGCGCTTGCAAGTAAAGCAACTGGCTTTCCGATCGCTAAAATTGCGACGCTTCTCGCACTCGGTTACACGCTTGATGAAATCCCAAACGACATTACAAAGAAAACCCCAGCCTCTTTTGAACCCTCAATTGACTATTGTGTCGTTAAAATCCCGCGATGGGACTTTGAAAAATTTAGAGAAGTTGACGACACGCTGGGCATCCAAATGAAGTCGGTCGGCGAAGTTATGGCTATAGGAAGAAACTTTAAAGAAGCATTTCAAAAAGCGATAAGGTCGCTTGAAATTGATAGATTTGGACTCGGTTGCGATGGAAAAGATGAGATTGAAATTAACGGACCTGATGAACACTTGAAAAACAAAATCATTGAAAGGTTAAAGCAAAACAAATGGGATAATTTCTTCTGGATAAGATATGCTTTAAATGCAGGCGCAACGATTGATGAAATTTATCAAGCAACGAAAATTGACAAGTGGTTCTTACACAATTTAAAAGAGATAGTTGCCGAAGAGAGCAAATTAAAAGAAATCCCAGACATCTTTGAGCTCGTTGAAAATGATAAGGAAAAGGCACGGGAAATAATAAAGAATGCGAAAAGAAATGGCTTCTCAGACAAGCAACTTTCATTTATTTGGAAAAGAAAAGAAATTGAGATAAGAGAATTAAGAAAAAAACTTAACATTTTCCCTGTCTATAAAATGATTGACACATGCGCTGGCGAGTTTGAATCATACACACCCTATTTCTACTCAACTTATGACTTTGAGAACGAGTCAATCCCAACGCAGAGAGAAAAAATTTTAATCATCGGTAGCGGTCCAAACAGGATTGGGCAAGGGATTGAATTTGATTACACAAATGTCCACGCAGTATTAGCGCTTAAAGAGGAAGGATACGAGACGATAATGGTAAATTGTAACCCGGAGACAGTTTCAACCGATTATGATACAGCCGATAGATTGTATTTTGAACCGATAACCTTTGAGGATGTCATGAATATAATTGAGCTTGAAAAACCGCAAGCGGTCATATTAAGTTTTGGTGGGCAAACACCTTTGAAACTCTCAAAACTTTTTGAAGCACATGGTGTTAAAATACTTGGGACATCTCCAAAAAGCATTGACATAGCCGAAGACAGAGGTAAATTTACAAACCTTCTTGATTCACTTGGAATAGATTATCCCCCTGGGGGTTATGCGAAAAGGATAGATGAAGCGCTTGAAATAGCAAAAAGGATTGACTTTCCTGTGCTCGTAAGACCATCTTATGTTTTGGGCGGAAAATCCATGAGGATAATTTACAGAGAGGAGAAATTGATTGATTACTTGAAAAATGAAGTTAAAATCTCGGATGAAAATCCCATCTTGATTGACAAGTTCCTTGAAGATGCCTTTGAATATGATGTTGACGCAATTTGCGATGGGGAGAGAATTTTGCTCCTCGGTATAATGGAACACATAGAAGAAGCTGGAATTCATTCGGGTGATAGCTCTTGCATTTATCCACCAGTGATGGCTTCTGAAGAGGTGCTTGACAAAATTGTCAATTATACGGAGAAAATTTCACTTGCTTTGAAAGTGAGAGGTCTTATAAACATTCAGTTTGCAGAAAGGGATGGGATTGTGTATGTTTTGGAGGCAAATCCGCGCTCATCAAGAACAGTTCCATTTTTAAGTAAAGCGACAGGCATACCGTTTGCTAAAATTGCGACGAAAATTTTGGTCAAGGGCTCAAAAGAGGTAATTGATGAATTCAAACTTTACGACTTCAAATTTAAAAATCAAAGTGTTAAGGCTTGCAAAACGCCTGTATTTTCATTTTCAAAACTTCCAAATGTAAATGTCTTCCTTGGTCCAGAGATGAGGTCAACTGGCGAGGTGATCGGCTTGTCGTATTCTTTTGGGGAATCTTTCGCGAAAGCACAAATCGGAGCTGGAAACCCACTGCCACTTTCAGGAAATGTTTTAATAAGTGTAAACGACAGAGACAAGAACGAAAAGATATTGAAAATAGCGAAAGAATTTTTAAACCTTGGGTTCAAAATCATCGCAACCGATGGCACTGCGAGATTTCTAAATTTAAACGGCATACCTGCGCAAAAAGTTTACAAAGTGAAAGAAGGAAGTCCAGATATAGTTGACCTTGTAAAAGAGGGCAAGATAAACCTCATCATAAACACACCGCTTGGTGAAACATCAAGATTTGATGAATTTGCCATCGGCAGAAGCGCTCTTCAATACAAAGTCCCATTCGTCACGACCCTTTCAGCTGCTTTAAGCGCCATTGAAGCGATAAAGAAACTTAAATACGGAAAAATCACAGTTAAAAGTTTGCAGGAATATCACACTGAAATAAAACTTGAAATGATAAAATGAAAAAGGCAAAACTTGCACTTGAAAATGGCGTTGTTGTTGAAGGATTAAGTTTTGGAGCCGAGGGGGAGACATACGGAGAAGTTGTTTTCAATACTGCTTTGACAGGTTATCAAGAAATAATAACCGACCCATCCTATAAAGGACAAATTTTGATCTTCACTAATCCACTCATTGGGAACTACGGTGTTAATTATGAAGATATGGAATCAAAACGGATACAAGTCGCCGGGATTGTAGTCCGAGAAATTTCAAATTTTTATAGCAATTATAGAGCAATTGATTCACTTGACCATTACCTAAGAATACAAAATATCGTTGGAATCGCAAATGTTGATACAAGATTTCTCGTAAGGCAGATCAGGGAGAAAGGAGCGATGCGAGGTGTGATTTCAACCGTTGACCTTGACGATAAAAATCTCGTCATAAAAGCAAGGTCAATACCAAGTATGAGTGGACTTGAACTTGCAAGTTTAGTCACAACAAGTGAAAGATATAAAATTGAAAGCGAAAGGGAGAAAAAATTTTTCATAATCGTTTATGATTTTGGAGTCAAATTTAACATAGTGCGAAAATTGAAAGAACTTTCCTGCTCTATCCTTGTCGTCCCAGCTAAAACGAGCGCGGACGATGTCCTCTCATTAAATCCCGACGGTGTGGTTCTCTCAAATGGACCTGGCGATCCATCTGCGCTTGAATATGCGGTAAGTAATATCAAGAAAATTCTCGGAAGAAAACCAATTCTTGGGATCTGCCTTGGGCATCAACTTCTTGCGCTTGCGATCGGAGGAAAAACTTATAAAATGAAATTCGGGCATCGCGGGTCAAATCACCCTGTTAAGAACTTGATCACAGGAAAGGTTGAAATAACATCGCAAAATCACGGCTTCGCTATTGACCCGGACTCGCTAAACTCATATGAAGCAGAAATAACCCATATAAGTTTGAACGATGGAACTGTTGAAGGATTGAGATTAAAAAACTCTCCAGCCTTTTCAGTCCAATACCATCCCGAAGCATCACCCGGACCTCACGACAGCGAATATATCTTCAGAAATTTCATCACGCTTTTGGAAAACGCCAAATAAATTGAGAATGCCTTTGAATTTTTTTATCTTTAAACCGTGAATCTCCCAAAATGCCTTAGAGCATATGCTGGCAAGTTTTAAAAAAATCATAATAGCACTGTTAATTTCAATTTTTGTGATTTTCTTGAGATTGCTTGATCTATCTTTGCTAAACGAATTGGATCGCCTTTTCTACCAGGTCAAATTTAAATTTCGTGGTGAAGGGCAAATTGACTCATCAATTATCTTCTTATATGTTGACGATGCCGAGATTCATTCACTTGGAGGTTATCCGTTAAAAAGGACCTATTGGGCGCTTCTCGTAAAAATTTTGACCGAGCTTGATGTCAAAGTGATAGGGCTTGACTTAATAATTGCGGAAAAGAATCCAGATTATCCCGAAAGAGACGCAATACTTATCTCAACCATAAAGGGCTCAGAAAGAGTATGCCTTGCCGGAAGCTTCGCTGAAATTGAAGGAAAATTTAACGGCAAAGGTTTAATCAAACCATTTGATGAAATTCTTGAAGCAGCAAATGGATTTGGACATTTAAATTATATCTCAAATGGTTTCCCATCAAAAATCCCACTTTTCATATCAAGTGAAAACGAGCCGATACCTTCTTTTTCACTTGAACTTGCGAGGTTATATTATGAACTTGAGAAAGATTCAATAAAAGTTTTAAACGGTAAGGTTGTTCTTGGGAACACTGAAATACCTTTAAGTGATGGCTGTATGCTGATAAATTACTGTGGTGGGACTAAATCGTTGCAAATGTATTCCGTTGCGGAATTTATAAGTTCATACGATGCATTTAAATTTGGTGGTGAAGCGAAAATTGACTTCAAAAAGTTCAAGGATAAAATTGTTTTGATTGGGATTTACAGTGAAAACCTCGGTCAAGTCGTTCAAACACCATTTGATGACAAATTTCCAGCAACGGGGGTTCACGCAATGGCGCTTGACACGATATTGAGAAGGAAATTTTTAACCGAGATACCCCTGCCATTTGAATTCGTGTTAATTTTTCTTTCCACCGCGCTGGTCATTTATATCTTCTTTTCAGAAAAAATTTCACCCCTGAAAAAAATAGCACTTTCACTTCTAACACCCCTGATTTTCTTAACCATCACTATCATTTTATTTACACTTGGGATATCAATTTCAATTTATCCAATTTTAAGTTTAGCTGGGGCATTTTCAACTGGGCTTATTTACATCCTTGAGGTTCAAAGGAGAAAAACCGTTGAACTTGAGCTTGAAAGAGAGAGAGTTGAAGAGTTGATCCGCGAGAAAGAGTTGCTTATAAGCGAGCTCAAGGACAAAATTGAGAACCTTGAAGGTGAGGATGAAAAGAGCAAAGCAATGTCAAACCTTGAAAATGTTTACAGTCAGGTAAGGGAATTAACATCAAGATTTGAGGATTTATCGGCTTTTGAGATCACAAGGGAAGAAAAAGTTGAAAACTTTGAAGGGATAATTTACATTGATGGCGGGAAGATGTCGGAAGTTATTTCAACAATTAAAAAAATCGCACAATCTGATGTCCCTGTTCTGATAACGGGTGAAAATGGAGTTGGGAAAGAACTTGTTGCAATGGCGATACATAGAACGAGCGACCGCAGGGATAAGAAGTTTATCGCTGTAAATTGCTCGGCGATTCCAGAGACGCTACTTGAAAGCGAACTCTTTGGTTATGAGAAGGGAGCTTTCACAGGTGCATTTCAAAGAAAAAAAGGAATTTTTGAAACAGCCGATGGCGGAACAATTTTCCTTGATGAAATCGCAGAAACGAGTGAGCAATTTCAGACGAAAATTTTAAGGATCGTTCAGTCGGGCGAATTCAACAAGGTTGGTGGAAGGGAAATTTTAAAAGTGAATGTAAGGATAATTGCAGCGACAAATAAAGACCTTGAAAGAGCTGTGAAAGAGGGTAAGTTTAGAGAAGACCTTTATTACAGATTAAATGTAATTCGCATCCATATACCGCCCCTAAGAGAAAGGAAGGAAGAAATACCAGCTCTTGTTGAACACTTTTTAAAAAAGTTTAAAGCAGAAGATATGAGGGTTTCAACTGCCGTAATGGAGGCACTTTTAAATTACGATTGGCCAGGAAATGTACGACAGTTGGAAAGCGCGATCAGACGAGGAATTATTTTTGCAAAGTCGGATGGAAGAAATTTAATACAACTCAAAGACATACCAGATGAAATCATAAACTTTGTCCGAGGGAAGATGGACATTGAAGGGCAAATTTTAAATCTTTTAAGGGAGAAGAAATTTTCACACAGTTCAATATCAGAGACAGCAAACGAACTCGGGTTGAACCGTGGCACTGTTGCTGAATACCTTCGCGGAATTTGTTTCAGATATTTATACGAGAGCAACTTTGACATTGATAAGGCATCCCGTGAAATCGCCGGGAACGATAAAGAATCCATTGAAAGGGTCAAGAAAAAAATTCTTGAGCATCTTGAAAACTTTTTTGAGCTACTTTCATCATCTGGGCAAAATTTGGAAATAAAAGCATTGATAAAGTCAAAATATAAAAATCTTCCATCCCGATATCACCTTTATCTTGAGCAGACCGCAAGGATATACTTAAGCGGAGAAATGCTTGGAAATTTAAAACCCAGCGTTTCAAAGGGAAAACCCAGCATTTGAAATAGGATAAATTGATTGAAATTTAATAAGTTTTAAAATGGCACGAAAGTTGTGCTTTATGTTTAGCGAAGGACTTCAAAAACAAAATTTGGATTTTGCCATGTTGCGAAATATGTTTCTATTCGGGTTAGTAATTACAGCAATTCTTTTAAGTGGCTGTTCCAAGGGAACGGAGCCAACGAGCGGGCTCGTCCCGGTTGAATTGACCCTAAAAGGTGAAACAGCAGGGAACATAACATTTGCGAAATCTGTTGGGCAGGTTGACTCAATTAAAATTGACTTCGCTATAATCGTTTTGAGATGGATTCAATTTAAGCAAAACATTGACACTGCAAAAGTAGATACATCTTGGGAAGAAAATAATACGATGGATATGGAGCGGAAAATGAGAATGCTTGACAATGACCCAACGATAAGATTTAAAGGGCCGTTTTTCATTACGCTTCGTAACAATGAGCCCACGCCTATAGCTGTTGACAGTTTGCCACCAGGAAACTATGATGGGATAAAATTCAAAGTTCATGCAATCGTTCCTATGGACTTTCATAGGAACCCAGCGGTACCGGACTCTTTCCTTGGAAAAAGCATTTATGTCAAAGGTCAGATTTATCAAAATGGCGTATGGAAAGATTTCGTCTTTACGACTGGGAAAGTTAACACTGAGTTTAAAATCAAAGGGAATTTCACAATCACCGAAAGTGACAAGAACATCCCCTATGTTCTTGTATTTGATTTGACTTCCTGGTTTGTTGACCCGTTGACTGGGGCATTGCTTGACCCAACAAATCCTGGTGATCAGGGCAAGATAATTTCAAACATCGTTCACTCTTTGAAGAATAAAGCACGTGGTGGAAAGGACAGAAATAGAGATGGCAGACCAGATTGAGCGCTGTCAGGCGCGGTTCATCCGCATCGGGACCGGGCTTTTGCCCGCGTCCTGGGATTTTTTAATAATGAAGATATCTCAAAAAATGAAGAAAGTTTTTTACATAGCTCTCGTCTCATTGATGTTCGGCTGTGGTAAAAATTCACTTATTATAAACCCCATAGATGAAGAAACACAAAAAACAGAAGTTTTATATCTTGATGAATCGGAACCAGTCATTGAGTTTCTAAATCCATTTCAAACGGGGATGATGAACTCAGAGATGATGTCAACCCCAGGTCTTTTTGTGTTAAGTTACTCCCAGTTCATCAATGAGATTGGCGAAACATTTGACACAACTTTAGCTTATGCGCTTTTCAGAGATATGAGCTCGCCACCAATAAATATTGGGCGTTGGCAGGAAAGGAAAGGAATTGACATCGGCGAAATTTATATTGAAAACTTCAAGCTTGAGAAGTCAACAAGAAAAATAAGGATGCATTTTGGACCGCCACATGGAAGGATGGACACATCATACGGGTTTGAATACGTGATGAAAACACAAAACTTTAATTTTAAACACTCATCTAAGCACAGGATTAAGGTTATTGATAAAGCCGGTAGGGAACAGCTTTTTGAAATTTCAACGCCAGCAAAACTAACGATTGATGGGTCGCCTGAATACGACGGAAAAAAGTTGAAAATAAAATTTAAAACAAAGGTTGATTCAATCAACCTAATTTTAAGCGCCATTTCAACATATAATTCATCAACTTTTAAACCTGTAATGATGCTGAAAATAAAAGCACCGTCTACATCAAAAATTGAGCTTGATTCATCTGTTTTATCGCTTATACCGGCGGAGTTGAGACAAAAGGAGCTTATATTCAGTATAGTTCAAGCCAAGAAAGAAAATATCAGGATTTCGGGTTATTTCGGGGATCTTTTAACTTTTGTATCATCAACACTTTATTTCAGAGTTAATTTGAGATGAAACCGCGCCTTGCTTTATTTCTGACAACGCTCAATCTGGCAATTGCGCAAAATTTTTCAACGCCACGCGGAATATCTATCGCTGGGTTTGAAGCGTTTGCCAATTCCGCTCTTTCATCTGGGTGGAATCCGGTAGGTTTGATGAAAATTTACGACTGGAACATTGGTATGTCAAACTATTACGAGAAAAATTCTGGATTTAGGATACACTCCTTCGCCGTAGCGAAAAGGATAAGCGAAAGGCAAAGTTTATCATTCGTATATTCCCCAGGTTCAACGCTTGAATTTATATTTCCGTCAAATGTCACAATAAACATTGGAAATACAACCTTCAAGGCAAATTACGACAAGAAGATAACATATTCATCAAGTTATGCTTTCGGCTACGCTTTGAAACCTACCGAAAGGTTATCAATTGGACTTAACACAAACTACATCACTGAAAACATCTCTGAGACAATCTACAAAGTTCAGATGACCGATTCGCTGCCGAACATTTCGCTTGAAACGACGGAATTTAAATCCGCAAAATTAAGCTCAAAAATTTCCGCCCTATATGAACTGAGCAAGAATTTATCTCTTGTGTTTTCGTTTGAAAATTTATCAAACACCCTTGGCGAAAGAATGCCAGAAAAATTCAAAGAGTTTGAGCTCAAAGATAAATTCAAGGTGAAATTTTCAACTGGATTGAGCTTGAAAAATTTCAAATTTGGGTTTGAACTTTCATCAATGCCCGAGGTCAATGCTGGGGTTGAAATTTCACCTACTGATTTTCTCTTTTTAAGAGGCGGATTTTTCTCCGATGCGAAAGAGATAAATGGTGTTTCAATTGGAGCTGGATTTAAAATTGGGCTTTTCGGATTTGACATTGCGTTTTTCAAGAACACATCAAATATCTGGCGCGATGGAAAGTTAACCCAAACGGAATTTTTTGAAACAAATTTTAGAAATCCGAACTTTAACAAATTCATCCATGATAAAATCCTCTTTTCAATTTCGCTTGATGCCTTTGGATGGTATGAAAAATCAATAAGGATAAATGAGGTTTTTGTTGAAAGTGAAATTTTCCCGCACTTGATGGACAACTTTGAAAAAAAGGAAATTGGTTTCATCAAACTTGAAAACTTTTCGGATAAACCGCTTAATGCCTTGATTGATTTTGAATCACCGTCGTTTATCAAAGTTGAAACTCAATCAGAGGGTCTCACGCTTAATCCTGGTGAGATAAAAACCATTCCGATTTTTTTGTCCGTTGGACTTGATAAACCAATAATTTCAAAAGCTACGGAAGTTAATTTTAAAGTTAAGGTGGGTCGTTTGAGAAAAGTTTATGACGACGAGAAAAAATTTAAAATCACGCTTCGCGGTAGAAACGATTGGAATGGAGAGGTTGAGAAATTGAGATATTTTGTCAGCTTTGATTTACCCGAGGTCATTAACTTCACAAGAAAAACAATTTGGGCGAAAAAAGATACAATTGATAGCGTTGACCCAATGCTTAGAAGATTCATCCAGGCGAAAGTTTTGATTGAGGAGCTTTCAAAAAATATAACTTATGTAAGCGATCCATCTTTAAGTTTGGATTGGGTTCAATATCCGGATGAGACATTAAAACTTCACGGTGGAGATTGCGATGACTTAGTGGTTCTGTTAGCCTCAATTCTTGGTTCAATCGGGATTGATGTTGCTTTCGTTGATGTGAAAGAAATGAGAAACCCTGGCGAATCCCATGTTTACATTTTGTTTGACACCGGAATTGAAAAAAGATTTGCAAATGTTCTGACCGAAAACGAGAAGAGATACTTCATAATGAAGGACAGAAACGGAATTGAAACAATTTGGTTACCTATAGAGACGACCTTGATAAGGGAAGGCTTTGAGAGGGCCTGGGAAGTTGGAGCCAAGGAATTATACAACGATTTTGAAATCAATCTTGGACATTTGAAAGGAAAAGCAAAGATTGTCTTGCTACAAAAATAAAATTTGAGGTGGGAAATGCCATTAATTAGACCTTTAATTGTTGCAGTTTTGGTTTTGCACTCAACTTTATCCCTTTACTCTGAAAATGGGAACTGGTTTAAAATAAAAAAGTTAAAAGGAAGGGTTGAGGTCAGACACGGTGTAAGGGAATCTTGGGAAAGTTTAACTCAATCGGATACACTTCGTCCGGAAGATACAATTTTGATGAACAAGGATTCATATATTGAGATTGAGGGGAATGGGATTTTTTTCAAAGCAATTGGTGATCTCATACTCAACATATCTGATTTGAGACGGCTTTCAAAGGATGAGCTTTTGCTTCAAATTGCCTTTGAAGAGATGAGAGCTTTGCCGGGTGTGAAGAATGAAAAAAGAAATTCAAGTTCAACGGGTCTTTATGGAGCTGATATATCAAAGGAGGAAACGAAGTTGAAGACGACGCAGAGTTTGGCTTATCTTTGGGTCAAAGGGGTCAGAGCTCTTTTTGAGAATGGGCTTTATGAGACCGCTTCAATAAGGGCGAAAAATTTAATGTCAAGATTTGATGAGCTTAAAGATAGCTATGAGTTGAAGCTTATAGTTGCAAGCTCGTTTGAAAAGCTTGGTCTTTATGGGGAAGCGATTTCGGAATACAATAAGATAATTGCTTCATCAAGGGATGAAAGTTTGAAAGGGAAACTTACGCAAAAGGTGAAAGAGTTAAAAGGGAAGATCACATCATCGCTTCAATAAAAAGAGGGAAATTTCCGGGATGTAGGTTATAAGAATAAGGGCTATGAAGAGAATAATTATAAATGGGATGGTTGCAAGATAAACTTTTATTATTGGTTTCTCAAACCTGAAGCTTGATATAAAAAGGTTCAAACCAACAGGGGGTGTTAAATAACCTATTTCAAGGTTTGTTAAGAAAATGATACCAAGGTGGATTGGATCGACACCGAAATTTTTTGCTATCGGTGTGATTATTGGGACAACGACAATTATAGCGGAAAAAATATCCATTAACATACCGACGACGAGAAGGAAAAGGTTAAGCAATATGAGAAAGGTGTATTTACTTGAAATATACTTTTGGATGAACTCAAAGATTTTCATCGGTATTTGTTCATCTATCAAGTAGCTTGTCAATCCAAGCGCTGATGCGAGGATTATCAAAATCCCACCAACCATAAGCATGCTCTCTTTCATAATTCTCGGAAGGTCGTTTTTTATGTTCAGGTCGCGATAAATAAAAAGTTCAACGATAAAAACATAAACCGCTGTCACAGCCGACGCCTCAATCACTGTGAAGATACCGCTGTAAATTCCGCCGATTATAATAAATGGAAGAGGGATTTCCCAGATCGCATCAAGTGTTGCGCGCCAAAGGTTTCGCAATGAAAATTTTTGAACTTCAATTTTAGTCCCTATATTCTTGACAATGCTATAAATTGAAAGTAGAACGACAAGCAAAATCCCTGGGGTAATCCCCGCGATGAAAAGTTTATCAACATCAACTTGTGCGACAAGACCATATAGTATCAATGGCAAGCTAGGTGGGAAAAGCAAACCCAAACTTCCGGATGTTGTGACGAGTCCGAGTGAGAATTTTTCGGAGTAATTGCTTTTCAACAATGCAGGCAGGACAAGCCCCCCGAGTGCAACGATCGTCACACCAGAAGCTCCTGTGAAAGCGGTGAAAACAGCACATGAAACAAGAACTACAACTGCAAGTCCCCCGGGTATCCAACCGAAAAGCGCTTGTGTTAAGTTAACAAGTCGCCTTGGGGTGTTGCTTTCAGCAAGGATATAACCAGCGAATGTGAACAAAGGGATAGCGACAAGTGTTGAAGTATTGGCAAGACGAACCATCTCAATTATAATCGCTGACAAAGAAATCCCCTTTGAAAAGAAACTTAATATCGCTATCGCTGATATAACCGTAAAGAGCGGGGTTCTGAAAAGAGCGAAAAGAATGAATAGAAATATCAATACAAAATTTAACATCCTAAATCAAAAAATGTTTTTAATGAAAACAACTTTCACCGCTCTAAAAAGAAACCTCAAACTCATCAATCCAAAACCGATCGGTATTATGAGCTCAAGCATCCAATTCTTTAATCCAAGAAAGACAACGCTTGGGAAATCAATCTCCATTTTAACAAAATCAATTGAAGCCCTCAAAAGTAAGAGACAAACAACGGAAGCAAAAAAATTTGTAATTGCGGAGCTAAACTTTCTAAGCCCCGGTGGGAGCAACCTCGCAAAAACATCAATGTTTATGTGCCTATCTTCCCTTGTTGCAAGTGAAGCCCCTATGAAAGCGATCCACAAAACGACATATCTCAAAAATGGATCAGCCCACAATATACCCGTCTCAAACAAATTCCTCAAAATCACCTGTAAAAAACTGATAATCACCATCAACGAAAGCAAAATTATAATCAGGATATTTTCCAACTTTGCGATAAAACCATCAATTGCATTTATAAATTTCATCAATTCCCCAACTTCTGATTTGATTTCCTATACTCTTCAACTGCCTTCTCAATCTTATCAAGCCAAATTTGACTGAAAACCTTGCCGACGAGTTCTCGCCTTATTTTCTTACCAACTTCATCATACTCGCTCAAAACCTTCTTTGAAGAGGGTTCGGTTATCATAATTCCATTTCTCTTGAGCGTTTCAATTGCGTTCTTGTTTTCTTCACGACTAAGTTCAACGAGCTTTCGCATGTACTTCCTTCCGTTTTTAAGAAGGATTTCCTGTAAATCTTTCGGCAACGAATCAAAATATCTCTTTGATATTAAAAGTGCCCCTGATGCGTTAGATAACGGGACATCGTGCATATACTTAACCCTTGTGAACCACTGCGTCGCAAGGATTGCAAGGGGTGAACCATAAACCCCATCTATGATACCTGTCTGAAGGGAAGTTAAAACCTCTGTAATGGAAAGTGGAACAGGTGTAATTCCTATGACTTTATAAGCAGCCTCTGCGATAGGGTCACCTTGCCAAGCCCACATTTTAAGTTTCTTGAGGTCATCAATCCCATAAACTGGGGTTTTAGTAAATGTATAGACGAAGCCAACCTCTGCCCATCCCAAAAGGACGAAACCACCCCTTTCAATCTCACGCTCAAACTCATCGTTAAATTTTTGATAAATGTAATCAACCTCGTCATAACTTTTAAATAAAAAAGGGGAATCAAGTACTCTTAAATTTGGCGCTATCTCACCAATTCCAACACCAGTAAAACCAGCAGCGTGATATTGCCCTATCCTTATTTTTTTCAAAACATCAATTTCATCCCCAGCCACACCACCAGCGTAAATTTTAAATCCGATTCTTCCGTTGCTCTCTTTTCTTATCTGTGAATCGTATTCCCTTAAAACTTTAATCCAAGTGCTCCCATCAGGTGCAATAGTTGCAACTTTTATGAGATATTCTTGCGAAAAAGTGAAGTTTAAAAATAATAAAGTCAAAACAAGAACTCTTCTCATCTCGTTTACTGATTTTTGTTTAGAAAAATTCCTCAACCATGGTCTTAAATTTTTCCGCCTTTCTCTTTGCGATCACATTCAAAAGTTCAGCCCCTTCAAGGACCTCAACATGCGATTCAATCACATAATTTAAAAGTTGCTCATATAACTGTCTATCTTGAACTTGGACAGCGTAATATCTTGCATAGAAAACATAGGGAAGTAGATACTTACCACCTGAAATTTTTATACATCTCTCAAAATATTCCTTCCCTTTTTCCGGGTCGCCACCAAATAATTTAGGTCTGGCTGACAACAAGACACCAAGAAACATAACACCAGAACCATAAAAATAACCCTCATCAAGTTCAACAACATACTTAACCATGGACTCAATTTTTGGAATTTGACTTATAGCTTCGGGGTCGTCTCTGCTAAGATTTACATAGCTTCCCCAAGCCATCGCGGTCCAAAACAAAATAGGAACATCTTTTCTTCCAAATTCAGTGCGCAAAGTCATCTCAAATTTTTCAAAATCGCCATCCAAGCTTTCGGCAAACCTCCCACTTTTCCATCTCAAAAAATTAATGCCGTAACTATAAGCCCTTTTATAAATCATCTTTGCCCTTTCTGGCTCGTCATCTTCAACAAACCCCATCGCATAACCTGTATATCCTTGAACGAGGAGGGTAACGGTTTTTTGATTTTTCGGGTCGGCGTTGTAAATCGCCTCAAGAAGTTTCAAATTTGCAGGTATACTAACCTTTGCGATTTCGTAGTCCGTTTCGCTAAAAATTGCTTTAACCCCGGAGTCAAATATACCTCCTGCATATTTAATTGCAAGGTTTTGAACACTGCAACCGTAAAGAAGAATTGAAATTAAAAATCCAACGACTCTCACATTTACAAGTTCATTTTTTACAGAACTTTTTACACTGAAAAATTTAATCAAATTGCACTATAAAACAAAGTTTTACCAAACCGAAAAAATAGCGTTTTTGAAGTTCCTTTTCAACTCGTCAATACTATCCCCTCCGAACTTCTCAAGCAAAGCATTTGCTATAACTGGTGCAACAACCGCCTCAGCTATAACACTTGCAGATGGAACTGCACAAAAATCAGACCTCTCATACCTTGACTTTACACTTTCACCTGTTGCAAGATCAACGCTTGAAAGCCCCTTCACAACCGTTGAGATTGGTTTCATAGCGGACCTCAATATAATCGGTTGTCCATTCGTCACACCACCTTCAAGACCGCCAGCACGATTTGTCTTTCGGTAAATTCTCCCATCTTTTATGAAAATCTCATCATGCACCTCTGAGCCAAACTTACCTGCGTTTTCAAATGCAAACCCAATCTCAACTCCTTTTATCGCCTGTATTGACATAATTGCTTGTGCAAGAAGCCCATCAAGTCGTTTATCCCACTGGACATAACTCCCAAGCCCAATTGGTACACCAGTTATAAAAACCTCAAAAACTCCACCAACCGTGTCCCCTTCTTTCATCGCTTTCTTTATGATATTTATCATCTCAACCTCAACTTCTTTATCAAGACATCTAACTTCCGACTTATCGGCTTCAATTGAAATTTCAAATGCTCCTTTTTCTTTACGGATCAAGCTTTGAACTTTTCTATCAAGTTTCGCTCTATCTTCAATTTTTGCTTGCCCTATTTGAACTACATGGCTTCCGATGAAAATCCCAACTTCTTCAAGCATTTTTCTCACAACTGAGCAACACGCAACCCTTATAGCCGTTTCCCTTGCGCTTGCTCTTTCAATGACATTTCTTATATCATCAAAACCATATTTGAAATAACCAACAAGGTCAGCATGCCCGGGTCTTGGAACGGTTATTTTCTCAACCTTTTCTTCAATTTCTTCAACTGACATTTTCTTCTTCCAATTTTCCCAATCCTTATTCTTTATAATCAGGGCTATCGGGCTTCCCATAGTTTTACCGAATCTAACACCGGACAAAATTTCAACTTTATCCTCTTCAATTCTCATCCTCGCACCGCGCCCGATGCCTTGTTGTCTTCTTTTCAAGTGAAAGTTTATATATTCAGCCGAAATTTCAAGCCCTGCTGGGATTCCTTCAACTATACCTATTAAAGCTTGACCGTGTGATTCTCCGGCGGTTAAAATTCTTATCACAGCTTTAAGATTTTTTTCAGAAAAATAAACAAGTGATTTCCCATTTGCAAATGAAAAAGCTTCAAACTATATTTTTAAAGAGAACACCTGGCAAAATTAACTTTGGAGGTGCCAAATGGTGATCGCAACTGAGATCAGAGAGGGGATGGCTATTAAACTTGAAAACACGATTTATAAAGTTGTTGAAGTCAAAGTCCACGCTGGAAGTGGGCAGATGCAGGGTTTCGTTTCAACGCGACTTTTAAATTTATCAACGGGTCATTATACAGAGCGAAGGTTCAGAACGGATGAAAAAATTGAAGATGTTGAATTAGTGCGAAAACCGATGGAGTATATTTACAGCGATGGAGATTTATATTTCTTTATGGATCCGCAGACATATGAACAGGTTAGCGTTCCGAAGGAGTCGCTTGGAAACTTCGCAAAATTTTTAAAGGAGGGAATGAAAGTTGATGTTGAATTTCTAGGTGAAGACCCGATAAGCGTGAGGTCACCGAAAACGGTTGATCTTAAGGTTGTTTTAACTGGTTCTGGGGTTAAGGAGGCACAGGATAACACTATGAAAAGTGCAACGCTTGAAAATGGGATTGAAATCCTTGTCCCACAATTCATAAAGGAAGGGGAAATAGTCAGGGTTGATGTTGAAACCATGAAATATGTTGAAAGGGTGGCACAAAAGAAATGAGTTGTTGATATATTTGCGGAAATTTTTTATATTTTAAATGACGCATTGCAAGTTAATTTTTTAATTTCTAAAATGAAAATCCCCAAACAAATAGAGCAGTTTTGCCAATACTGTGGAAGCAAGCAAAAGTTTAAATTTAGAGGTAACTTTGAGCCCGAAGCTGAGAGTAAATTTTGGTACATGTGTCAAAAATGTAAGCATGTTGCTTTATTTTCACTGTCAGATTTAAACTTAAACCAAGTGCAGGATGAGAATTCACACTCAAACTATAGAGTTTATTCAGCAGCTGAAACATACGAAATAGGTGAGTTAATTTATCACGAGGAATGGCAAGATTACGGCAGAGTGAAGAAAAAAGAGGTTTCTTCAAGCGGTTATAGTATAATTGTTGTTGAGTTTGAGAAACTTGGTCAAAAAAAATTAGTTGAAAATTTCAAACAATAAAAAAAGCGAGGTGATAAAATTGGTAGGGATAATCGTTCAGGAAGGCGAGTCGTTAGACAAGGCATTGAAGAGGTTCAAGAAAAAATACGAGCAGGCAGGAATCCTGCGCGAATTCAAGCGTAGAACTTTTTACACACCGCCTTCCGTCAAGAAGAAGATGAAAAGGGCAAAAGCGATACGAAGGGCACAAAGAATGTTGATGGAGCAAATGTAAAAACAAAATTTCTTCTTTGAAGTGAATAAGAAGAAAAAACAAGTGCTCAAGAAACATCGCAAGAAGGAGAAGAAGAGAAAAGAGAAGATGAAAAAGTTAAGAGAGATGCTTGCTCAGATGAAACAGCAAGAATCCCAACCGCAAAATTAAAAAGCCCCGATTTCTCGGGGCTTTTTTATTTTCATCCCAAATTAACAGCCCAATCAAGAATTTTATCAACTTTTTCAGGGTCATCCGCTTCGCAGTAAAATCTCAGCAATGGTTCAGTTCCAGAAGCTCTGATAAGAAGCCATCCTTCATCAAAGAAAAACTTATATCCATCAATCGTCAAAACACTGTTAACTTTAAAACCAGCAACTTCTCTTAACCCCCTTTTCAATCTTCTAAGAATTTTATTTTTGTGAGATTCTGTAGTGTGAAGGTCTATCCTCTTGTAATAATGTGGTCCGATCTCTGCAAAAATCTCATCAACTATTTCAGACAGTTTTTTCCCTCTTTTGACAATCATTTCACAGATAGTCAAACCAAGGAAAAGTCCATCCCTTTCGGGTATGTGTGTCTTCACGCCTATCCCACCGCTTTCTTCTCCACCTATCATTATATCTTTTGTGACCATAAGCGTTGCGACATGTTTAAATCCTACAGGTAATTCATAAACTTTTAATCCATATTTTTTTGCAAGTTTATCAACCATCAATCCAACGGAAACCGTTTTGACGACATCGCCACGCAATCCCTTGTCCTCGTAAAAGTATTTCAAAAGTATAGCAAACACTCTTTGAGGGTCAACGAAATTGCCATTTTCATCAACCGCCCCAATTCTATCTGCATCGCCATCGGTGGCAAGTCCAACATCAAATTTTTTCTCGGGAACGAGCTTCATCAACTCTCCAAGATTTTTAGCAATCGGTTCTGGACTTACTCCACCAAACGATGGATTAAACTCGTTATGAATTACAACAGCCGATGGGATCAACTCGGTGAGTATTTTTTGACCAGCGCCATACATTGCATCGTGAGCAATTTTCAATCCAGAATTTTTTATTGCTTCAATATCAATTTTAGCCTTAAGGTCATCAATGTAGAGCTTTTTCAAATCAACAAGTTCAATTAAACCTTTCTGTTTAAGTTGATCAAAACTTCTCTTCACCTTTTCAATTTCTGTCTTCGGCATTTTGTTCGCCTGATTTTCAACCTTTACGATATTCTCCACTTCTTCTGGACCGCCAAAGTCGGCTTTAAGCTTGTAACCATTATACTTATAGGGGTTATGGCTTGCCGTTATAACAACCCCACCAGCACAATTAAACTTTGGTATTGCAAGCGAAACAGCCGGTGTAGGGCAATAACCATCGGACAATAAAACCTTCACACCAAAGTTTGCTATTACAGTGGCAACATGCTCAGCGAACTCTTTTGACAAAAACCTCGTGTCATATCCTATGACGAGCCCGTTTTTAATCTTTTTGTGTTTTTTGTAGTGCTTTGCGGTCGCAATTGCGACTTTAGTTAAATTTTCAAATGTGAAGTCCTGCGCAATTATGCCCCTCCAACCGTCAGTTCCGAACTTTATCTTCATCGTTTTTTAAAATTTTGTTTTTAATTTTTTTAACTTTTTAATCGCCTCTCTATATAAGATAATTCTATCATTCAATTTCAAAATCTTACTTATTTTTGCGCATCAAGTTGCCCTCTTCCTCTTG